>CBFIFQ010000067.1:0-11337 GCA_965661905.1 Opitutales bacterium | reverse complement strand
TACAGTCCGTTTGCGATTATATCAAAATGAGAAATCGCTACGAAGCTCTGATAACAACTTCTTATGAATAATTCAAAGAATTCTTTCTTTTCTTCTAAAACCTTTTGGGTCTCGGTAGTTGCTGTAATCCTGTCATTCTTGTTTTTTATCATTAATGGTTTATCAGATACTGCTGTTGTTGTTTCTGCTAAAGTCGGAAGTATTCAGGATTCTGTAAATGGAAATGTGGTGGTTCTCGCTGAGCAGGACTTTGACTTGCGATCAGAGTCTAGTGCAAGAGCAACTTTCTCTATTCTTTTGCCTCATGGTAAACCTGTCAAAGTTGATGCAAATCAAACCTTATTTACTCTTGATATGAGTGATGTAAACCGAAGTTTGAATCGTTTATTACTAAAAAAGGAGAATCATCAAAAGCGATTACATGCCGGGTCTGTTCTTTCATCTCAATTGAAAATTGAAGAGTTAGACCTTAAAGCTGTACAAGAAATTTCCAAACTTGATGCAGTGGCAGACTTGGATCTTAAAAAGAAAGAAAGTCATGTAGCAAGACTTCGAATTTCTTTAGAAAATGAAGAAATTTCCCAAAATGAAACATTGATGAATTTGGAGTTTGAGATTGAAAACTTGAAAAAGCAATTAGAACAAAGAATAGTGAAGAGTCCGATCCCAGGGATGTTGGTTTCTTCAACTGTGAAGCCAGGAGATTTTGTTTTTGGTAGTCAAGTTGTAGGTAAAGTCTTATCTCATGACCGCTTGGTTCGAGTTTCTCTAAATGAAGAGGATTTCGAGGGATTAAAAGTAGGGCAGCGGGCAGGTGTCACCTTATTTTCCTCCCAAAATATTGTTCATGAAGCTGTAGTGGACCGTATTTCCGCAACTGTGGATCCTAACACTGGCCGACGAGAAGCATTCTTGAAAATCGATTCTAATGTTAGCCTGCCTGTTGGTTCATCTGGGCGTGCAGAAATTATAAAAAGAAAAGTTTCTCAAACTTTAATTATTCCAAGGAAAGCACTCTTGGGTAACTCTGTACTTTGCATTAATAACGGTAAAGTCAACATAACCCCAGTTGTAACTGGTGCATCTAGTCTTAACTTTGTTGAAATTCTTGATGGTTTGAAAAAGGGAGATCTTGTTATTTCTGAAACGCCTCATTTATTTCATGAGGGGCAGAGGGTTAAACTTTCGATCTTGAACTAACGATATTGATAAACCCTTCATCGTGAATCTGCTTACTCTAGAAATCGCGTGGCGTTATGTTGTAGGCCAAAAGCGATCTATGGCGATGAGTTTATTGGGAATTATTTTCGGTGTTGCCTTTTTTATTATTACACAAGCCCAGACAACAGGCTTTGAGCATTTTTTCATTCGCACTATCCTGGGAACAAATGGTGCCATAAAAATTTCAGATCAATTTCAAGACATGGATGGAACAGTCAGCCATGTATCTAAAGATGGTAAATCTCACTTTCTCTTTCGTTCCCGCGAGGATGCTGAATACAAAGAAGGAATCTCTTCCCCAGATCAAATTAGAAGTGCCCTGGCTAGCTACCAAGAAATCACGGGTGTTTCAGAGGTGCTTGAAGGGGATGCGGTGCTTAGCAGTTCAAATCGTTCATCTTCGGTTATTTATCATGGTATCAGGCATCACGACCATAGTAAAGTCTCTGAACTAGACAATCAGTTGCTACGCGGAAATATGGAAGACTTTATCCATGACCCTATGTCAATAATCTTAGGAAATCGAGTTGCTGAAAGACTTATGCTTAAGAAAGGAGACCGCTGTGTGTTAAATGGAGGAACCGGTTCACTTCAATTGAGAGTTGCTGGAGTGTTTGAAACTGGCGTTAGCCAGATTGATAAAAAACGGGTTTACCTTCACCTAGCAACGGCAAAAGAGTTTAAGGGGGAAAGGTTTGCTGGTTCTTTTTTCCAACTGAGCTTAGTCAATCCTAATAATGCCCCCGCAGTCGCAGCTCAATTACAGCATCATTTAGGACATCGCTCCGTAAGTTGGCAGGAAAGAGAAAAGGTTTGGCTTGATGTTTTTAAAGCATTACGGATTTCTTCAGCCATTACTGTATCCAGTATTTTACTATTATCTGGTTTAGGCATTTTTAATATTTTCGCAATCATGGTAATTGAGAAAGCCAGAGATATTGCAATTCTTAGGTCAATGGGTTTTTCTTCTTTTGATGCCACTTCGGTTTTTCTATGGCAGGGTCTGATCGTTTTACTTTTAGGGCTTGTTCTAGGTTGTTTATTCGGTGTTGTTGGTACATACATAATTTCTGAGATCCCCCTCAAGATTCGTGGCATTTTTGCAACCGATAGCTTTGTTGTGAGGTGGGACATATTACACTATTTCTGGGCAGTTTGTATTGCTTCTTTTTTTGTTATTGTTGCCAGTTGGATACCTGCCCGGCGGGCAGGTAAAATTCAGCCTGCAAAAATCATTAGGGAAACTCTTTGAGTGAAATTTAGTACACTTTTTTCATGACTTTGAAACCGCTACTAATAGCAAATAACCTCATGTATTCTTTCCGCGAATCGAATATAGAAACTCCAATTTTAAAGGATGTATCGATTTCATTAATTCCTGGTGAAGTTACAGCAATTGTTGGGCCATCAGGTTGCGGAAAAAGCACCTTACTCTATCTTCTGGGTCTCCTTGATAGTCCGGATAGCGGTGATATTTTTTTGCACCAAAAAAATGTATTAAAGTGTAATGAAGATGATCGAACAAATTTAAGAAATCATGAAATAGGTTTCGTCTTTCAATTCCATTTTTTAATTAAAGAGCTATCCGTTTTGGATAATGTTGCTTTACCTATGAGAAAGGCTGGTCATTCCTCTGCCGATTCTTACCAAAAGGCCAAGAGTGTGATACAGATGCTAGGGTTGCTTGATAAGGCAAACCGCTTTCCATATAAATTATCCGGAGGGGAGCAGCAGCGGGTCGCGATTGCTAGGGCTATGGTAAATTCCCCCTCCCTCATTCTGGCAGATGAACCGACTGGCAACTTGGATAGTGAAAATTCTGAGAAAGTTTTTTCCGTTTTATATAAACTGGCAAAAGAGAAGAACCTTTCCGTGCTACTTGTTACTCACAACAATGATCTCGCGAATAGCTGCGATCGAGTGGTTAAAATGCGTGATGGCCAGGTTATAAACTAGGCCGACTCTTTTTAATGATATCAAAGGCTTGGTTTATCCGAGCGAGTTGTGAGTTTGCAAAATCAATAAATTCTGAAGGAAGATTCTTGCTGCTTAGCTTATCCGGGTGAAAGTGGGAGGCTTTTTCACGATAAACCTTTTTAATAAGCTCATAAGGGGCATCCTTTGGTAGACAAAGAATTTGGAAGGATTCCTCCAAAGTAATATCACTACACTTAGCACTTTGAAGGTGCTGGGAGGTTGGTATGTAGCCACCTTTAGTCCATGATTTAATTAATCCTCGCGGTAATCGTAGCATTTCCTCGCCAAGAAAAAGTAAACGCAACTGATTGCGGTTAAAATTCCCCCGATTTGATCTTACAATTTCAAAAAGACCGCCGAGGAAGCTTTGGCCGACGGTTATGTCATATTGGATTAATCGAGCCAACTCATGATAATCTTCTTTAATGTGTCTTTTACTGAATCGAGATTTTCGGAATACATTTTTGGCAAATTCGCTCGTCTTTTGATTTAATGATAGACGGTCAATTATAATTTCTGTTGTTTCGATCTCAGTTTTTGAAATAACTCCGTCAGCTTTTGCAATCTTTCCAGCACAGGAAAAAAAATAAGCAAGGTAGAGAATTCTAGCCTTCTGCTCACAGAGGGGCATATCATCTTCATCATATAAATGACCTACGGCCGCACCTGCCATGGCACCTATTGGGCCGGCAAGCATACCGACCCCTGTTCCTATGAGTTTACCCCACCAATTCATATAAATCTTATATTCCTAGGTGTGAAAAAAATACTTTGGGGAAGAGCCATTAATGGCAGGGCTTATTGTGATCTGTACATGATGGGCAGCTTTTGCAAAAACGAAGATTAAGCCAATGCCCCATTGCTAAAGAAAAGCCCCCAAGAGCTGCCAAGGTGAAATGCAGAATGTCATCTCCATGAAGATGTATGTGTTCATGTGTATGCGCTTCTGGCCTAATCAGGAGAAATAGAAGGCCTAAGATAAAGATCGCAGGTACACGAAACTTACGGTGCAATAAATATCCTCGGAACAGGGCAGGGGCAGCAATAAGAATGGTAGCAACCATCACATAGGCTTCTGTTGATTCACTTACCCAAAATGTGCCCGCTAGGATTGGAACAAGGGGAAGCAGAATAGGCATGGCTAGGCAATGAATCGCACAAACGAAAGAAACGGAAAAACCTATTCTATCAAAAAGAGTCCAAACCAAACCTCGCATCCAGTCTAATTATGCCCAAAAGTAGTTTAATGCAAATATATTGCGTTTGAGTGGCGATGGAAATTAGGTTCTGCGATAGGGCTCAGGGTTTGGACCTATAGGGTTGCCGGTATTTGGGATAACTTGCACGCAACGGTCATCCCATAATTCAATCATGTCCATATCTTTTGCATTGGTTATTTCAAGTTCAGGAAGATCGTGCTTTTTTAACCATTTTTGGATAGGAGGAATCGCCAGTTCTGGTTCTTGTGCTCGGGCCGTAACAATCTTAACCCGATATCCCAATTCGAGCCACACCTTAACCCGTTTTAACATGGTAGGTACTGGTTTGCCGATATGTTCAAATCCTTTCCATGGATCTGCGTTTGCCAGGGTTCCATCTAAATCCACCCCTATCCATTGCCTGGATTCTTGCTCTTCTCCAAATTGGTTCATATCGGTTAAAGGTAGTCCTTTGGTGTGAGGTACGCGGACATGGGGCTTTTTATCAAAAATTTTATTGTAAAGAAATCGTAACATATAGGATTGCTAAGACAGTATACTTCGCGCATCAGATGAATGTATTCAAGTTCATTTGATAATATGTACTTTTTAGCAAGCAAACTTAATTACTTCACACTGGAAGGTATCCCTTGGTTGGCTTTAGCTTGGGTTTCTGTATTTTCTTTTCGTTCTATTGCCACATGGATTCATGAGATTGGGCATTTATTACCAACATATTTTTTTACTCAGGGCCTTATTGAAGTGAGCGTTGGGGATGGTTTTTTTTACCAAAAAAAAGTTGGTAGATGTACATTTAATTTTTCTTTTAAGTCACCGATGGTCGGTTATGTCAGTTACCAGGAGAAAAATTTATCGCGAAAAAAAAGAATACTGATCCTGTTGGCAGGACCACTTGCATCATCTATAGCTCTGTTAATTCCATCTTACGCAGTGTATACTTTTGACCTTGTACAATGGATGGAAGTTTTATGCGTGGGTTTTTTGTGTGCCAACCTTCTATGCTTTTTAAGATCAATTATACCGCTTAAATTGAAAGCATCAACGAACTTTCCTCAAGGCGTCCCTAGCGATAGTCTGCAAGTATTTCAGCTAGCAAAGAAAAAATAAATTGGTCCAATTAATTCCCTCATGCCTGGCGATCATATAATGCTTTGTAAAGCTTACAGGATTTATAAATTTCATCGTGTTTACCAAAAGCTACAATTTTGCCTGCATCCATCACAATGATACGCGTTGCCAATCGAATCGAACTGAACCGGTGGGCAATAAGAATGGTCGTTTTGCCTTTAATG
Source organism: Opitutales bacterium (assembly GCA_965661905.1). Lineage (GTDB taxonomy): Bacteria > Verrucomicrobiota > Verrucomicrobiia > Opitutales > Seribacteraceae > Seribacter. The sequence goes on along the minus strand of CBFIFQ010000067.1, from coordinate 5,627 downwards.
AGCTTTTCCATTGATTCATGAATTATATTTTCATTTTCTGAATCCAAGGCAGAAGTTGCTTCATCTAGTATTAAAATCGGTGCATTTTTATAAAAAGCACGTGCCATTGCGAGCCGTTGAATCTGACCACCAGAAAGCCTGTTTCCATTTTCACCTAATGATTCCTTTAGTTTTCCTGGCAACTGATTGACAAAATCCATTGCATTTGCCTCCTTTACTGATTCGACAACGGAGCCTGCGGAATACATCGACTTACCCAACTCGATGTTCTCTTCCACCGATAAATCAAACAAAAATGGTTTTTGGGGAACCAGTGCAATTGAATCCCTTAGAGCTCGAAGACTTAATTGCGATATATCAACCCCATCCAGTAAGACTTTACCCTCTGTCGGGTCGAAAAAGCGTGGCAGCAATCCGGCAAGGGTGGTCTTACCTGCTCCGCTAGGACCAACTAAGGCAACGACTTCCCCGGGTTTAATCACAAGGTCAATGTGGTGAAGGGCAGGGGAGGATTCATCTTTAATATTGTATGAAAAAGAAACATTTTGGAATTTAATTTCCCCTTTTACTTTATGAGAAATTGGATTTCCTGGATCCACCACTTTCTCCTCCGCATCCAGGATATCGTCAATTCTTTGAATGGAAGCGAGAGCTTGCTTTAATTGATTTTGAATAGATCCAAGTTTCTTGATTGGCTCATAGGACATGTACAGCGCCATAATGACCGGAATAAAAGAATCTAATTGAATCCCTGTCCTAGAAGCTTGAAAAATGGCAATGGAGATACCCATTGCTGTAATGATTTCAATAATTGGTGTAAGTAAATGAGAATATTTAATGACCTTCATTCTTGCCATTAGGTATACCCAAGATGAATCCTTGAATCTTTGGATCTCTCTCTCCTCAAGATTAAAGGCCCGGATTTCCCTGGAGGCTGAAAGATTTTCACTAAGAATAGCAGTCATCCCACCTGCAGTCTCCTGCATCCCCAGAGCTTTTACTAAAAGAACTTGCCCAATTTTTCTTATGGGAAAAATGCAGACAGGGACAACCAGAAGGCAAAGTAAGACAAAGGACATCCCTTCATTCTGAAGTGCAATCAGAATAAGCGCGGTAATGGCTCCGATAAAGGTAATGGGTTGCCTGACCAAATCATTACTTATCGATAGCACGGCGTTTTGTAATTGTCCCGTATCATTACTGACCCGACTTAACAAGTCACCTTCTTGGTTTTGGTGAAAAAATGAAAGGGGTAGTCTTTGCAATTTGGTAAAAACTTGAACACGGATTTTTTCCAATACTTTGACTCCGCAGAGATTAATCAAATAGGTATTAAAATATCCACTTACTCCACGAATTAAAAACACGAGTGGAAACCATCCGACATAAAAAACTAAATCAAGGGTTTCAAGTTTGTGGGTAGGTTCAATATTGGCATTCGGGAAAATTTTCGGGAAAATCTGGTCGATCATGTAGGGGAGACCAAATCCACTTGAGATGCCATAAACCACGCCACACAGAAGGGCACAAGTGAAAGGAAACCAAAGAGGCTTCAGGAGCAGGAAATAAGGTAATATCCGGTGTACACTTATTTCTCGATTCAGATTTTCTTTCATCTAAATATAGGTTTCACATTTTAGGCAGAAGCCGTCCACATATTTTTGCCTGTTCATGAAGATGACTTGCATGAACTGTTCGAAGTTGATCAAGCTGGCTGTGAGTTAGCCGCCATGTCCAATTTCCTTCAGGGACTCCTGGTTGGTTGAGTCTTGCACGGGAATCAAGTCCTAGAATATCCTGAGTGGGAATAATCACAAGGGGGGATATGGTGCGGTATGCACAACGAATCAAGTCCCAGCTTACATCCTGTCCGGATACATTTAGGTAGGAACGGAAATTATCTCTTACCTCAGAAGTAGCCTCATTATACCACCCTTGGCTCGTATTGTTGTCATGGGTGCCAGTATAAAGCACGAGCTTATGGGAAAGGTTGTGGGGCAGGTAAAGATTTTCAGGGTCACCATCGAATGCAAACTGAAGGACTGCCATCCCAAGAAGAGATGAGTTGTCGCGAAGTTTTCTCACCTCTTCTGAAATCAAACCCAAATCTTCAGCCAAAAAGGGCAGGGACGGAAATTTTCTTTTTGCTTTTTCCCAGAAATCAAGCCCAGGTCCTTTTACCCATGAACCCGACTTAGCATTCTTTGTTTCAGTACTAATACTCCAGTAATCATTGAAACCTCGAAAATGATCTATCCGCACAACATCGAAAAGTTCAAGCTGTAATGACAACCGATCCATCCACCAACTGTAATTATTAGCTGCATGTCTATCCCAGGCATACAGTGGGTTGCCCCAGTATTGACCATCTTCATTGAAGTAGTCAGGCGGGACGCCTGCTACATTCGTAAATAATGATGACTGCTGATCAATTTCAAACAAGTCAGGTTCAGACCAAACATCAGCGGAGTCAGGGGCACAATAAATGGGGAGATCACCAATCAATTGAATATTTTTACTTTGAGCGAAATCTTTTAATTTATGCCATTGGCCGCGAAAAATATATTGGAGGTATTGATGAAACTTAAATTCAGTCTCTTCAGTAAAACTTTCTTTGCTCATTCCATGCCGGGGAGGCCATTCCCACCAAGGAATATTGTCATGAGACTTTTTTAAGGACTGAAACTGGCAGTAAGGATCCAGCCAGCTTCTGTTTGAATTAACAAATGAGTTAAAATCACCATAGAGATCATTTAGAGAGGATGGATTACGCAGAAATCGTTCATGGGATTTCCGGGCCAGAGGAAAGAATCGTTTATATAAATTACCATAGTCTATGTACTCATCAGGAAGCTCCCTGAGGATTTGTAATTCAGAGTCCGTAATTAAACCTTTGCCCTCAATCGGTCTCCAATCAATAAGATACGGATTACCAGCAAAGGACGAAAATACCTGATAGGGCGAATCTCCATACCCAGTTGGCCCTACAGGACACATTTGCCAAAAACGAAAACCGGCTTCTTTCAAAAAAGACAGGTAGGCAATTGCGCTTTCGCCCAAATTCCCAATTCCTGTGGAGGAAGGCAAAGAGGTGATATGTAAGAAAGCACCCGCAGCACGATTTTGTAACCAACCAACCTTCATGTCATAAATTAGACATAATGCATATTGTGCGAACTAAAGTGTTAATCCGAGAAACCCCACCTTTTGGTAAATGGATAATAAACAAACCAAGCTTTTCCTATAATTTCATTTTCAGGCACAAATCCCCATGATCTACCATCCAAGCTATCTGTGGAATTGTCACCCATGGCGAAAAAAGCTTTTTTGTTAGTGGGATTGTTTGAGCTATTGCGGTCTGGTACATGGAGTAAGGATTTATTTATCAACAAACCTTCTGCACGGTATCCAGGATAACCTGTTTTGCTTGGAGTATTAGAATTAATTGCCAGGGCCTCAGTCGTTTTTCTGTTTTCCTCAAAGGCTGATTTGCCTGATATAGGCTTACTATTTCGGTATAAAACCCCAGGCACACCTTTCCTTAAATCAGTTCCGTTTGTGAAAATAGAATCAGGAACCTTCATTTCCAAGGTGTCACCTGGCTCGCCAACGAGTCTTTTTATGTAGTATTTATCTTCACCAATTGGACGCACAGACATTTGTAATTTTCGGTTAAACTCATCAATACTGCCTGTTCTAAAAACAGCAGGATCACCAGATTTTGGGTTTATAAAATTATAACTCATGCGATCAACAAACAAGGCATCTCCCAAAAGAATATCAAATGCGAATGCAATTTCACCTTTCTGAAAAATTTTGTCACTTAATTTTAAACGATTCCCCATAAAACCATGATCTTGGGTTACGATTAAAGGCAAATCCCTAAGGTCATCAGTACCGGCAAACTTTTTGGCCAGTAGCTCATCCAAGTCAAATTCTGCAGGAATTAGAAGAGGATGATCTTTTCCTCCTATCTCAAAGATATATTCCCTTAGGCTATTAGGAAGTATAAAAAACCTGCCATGGGGAAATGAGCCCTGCACGAATCGAAATGGAGCCCCATTTTGAAGTTTTAGGTAGAGTTTACCTTTGCTTTCAGACTCCAACCTGAAGTGAGAAGCACCCAGTAAGATTTTATCAATCGCTCTTTCTGCGATATTGGGAACATCTTCATTTTCCTGATAAACTTTAGGCTGCATTCCAAAAAAAGATGGATACATCGAGTTTGTTGGAATGATAAAAGGTTGCACAAAAAAGCTCCGAATACCAATAACCACAATAGCAGCAACAAGAAGCATTTCCACATTCTCAACCCATGATTTTTTATGGTAATACAATTCTCCATTTTTTTGGAGGGCCAAGTCGACCCTTTTGGCGGCTTTTTCTAGTTCCTCGGCAGCAACTGGTTTCTCTTTTAACTGGCTGGCTAAGTGGGTGTTTGCAGAGTTTAGCTCTTCTTTGTCTTCCGCAGATAAAATATCGTTGCGGTAGGCAAAAACTTTAAGACCAAGACGTAAAATTTCTTTCGCCCCCTTTTTTTCCGACCGGCTTGCTTTTCTTGGGTTCATAAAGATTAGGATGAGCTCTTAAGGATTTGTACGAAAGCTTCTTGTGGGATATTGACGCTACCAATCTGCTTCATTCTTTTTTTTCCTTCTTTTTGTTTGTCTAAAAGTTTTCGTTTTCGGCTTATGTCACCTCCATAGCACTTAGCTGTGACATCTTTTCGCATGGCACTGATCGTTTCTCTGGCAATTACTTTGCCCCCTACTGCAGCTTGCAGTGAAATCTTAAATAATTGCCTGGGTAATATTTCTTTTAGTTTTGAGCATAGTGCCCTGCCCCGAGTTTCCGCTTTATCTTTGTGCACAATGGTGGAAAAAGCATCAACCGGCTCGGCGTTTACCAGGATTTCCATTCTGACGAGGTCAGATTCTACATAATCATCCATGTCATAATCCATGGATCCATAGCCATGGGTTACACTCTTTAACCGATCATTAAAGTCCACCAGAATCTCATTCAGTGGAAGGTGGCAAGTGAGCATGACCCTCGTTTCGTCAATTGTTTCCGTGTTACTACAAGAACCTCTTTTTTCAGTAACGAGGGCTAGTAAATCACCGATACAATGATTGGGAGCATGTATTCTCGCCAGAATGGTAGGTTCCTCTATTTTAGAAACTTCAGTGGTGTCGGGTAACTCCAGCGGGTTATCTACTTCGAGTTCCTCGCCAGTGGTTAAATGAACTCTGTAAACAACACTTGGGTAAGTGGATATAAGATCAAGGTCATACTCCCTCCTGAGACGCTCTTGTATAATCTCCATGTGAAGAAGCCCGAGAAAGCCGCATCGAAAACCAAAGCCAAGGGCTACAGATGTTTCGGATTGAAAAGTAAATGCGGCATCGTTTAAGCGAAGCTTTCCCACGCTTTTTTTCAATTTTTCATAGTCAGAAGTATCTAGAGGATACAAACCACTAAAGACCATAGGGCGAACATCTTTATAACCTGGAAGCATGTCCTCTGCTTCGTTGTCGGATAATGTCAGGGTGTCTCCAATTTTGATTTCAGCAACATCTCTAATACCAGTGACCACATAACCAACCTCTCCTTCATGTAAGGATTTT
>CBFIFQ010000066.1:0-11654 GCA_965661905.1 Opitutales bacterium | reverse complement strand
GATTTCCCTAGGGGGGTGAAAGTAGCAGGAGCGGGCTTTCCTTTTTATGTGGGTGATATGTCAAGGCTGGTACGGGCACTGATCAATTTCTTTCTGGAAGAAGCGGGAAGCCATGGCTACGAGGAAATCCACTCACCTATCGTGGTAAACGCTGCCAGTGCCACGGCCACAGGGCAATTACCTGACAAAGAGGGGCAAATGTATGTGGACCCAAATGAGGATATCTATCTGATCCCTACAGCGGAAGTACCGGTAACCAACTTCTTTCGTGACGAGATCCTTCCTGCGGATCAATTGCCGGTGAAGAGGTGTGCTTACACTCCATGTTTTCGGCGGGAAGCTGGTAGTTGGGGGAAAGATGTGAGGGGTTTGAACCGTCTCCACCAGTTTGACAAAGTGGAGCTGGTCAAGTGGACGCATCCGAATGATAGTTTTGAGGAACTGGAGTCTCTCCGTATGGATGCGGAAAGTCTTCTTCAGAAATTAGGACTTCCATACCGTGTGCTTCTAATCTGTGCCGGCGATATTGGCTTTCCCCACTCCAAGCAATACGACCTGGAAGTCTGGGCTGCCGGACAGAAAAGATGGTTGGAGGTTTCCAGTTGCAGTAATTTTACGGATTTTCAGGCTCGACGGGCCAATATTCGTTTTCGAGGGGAAAAGGGAAAACCTGAGCCTGTTCATACCTTGAATGGCTCTGCTTTGGCCATTCCCCGTGTCCTTGCTGCCATCCTTGAAAATAACTTGCAGGAAGACGGGCAGGTGAAGATTCCAGAGTGCCTTCGGAAATGGTATCCTAAGGACACGATTGGGGGAGCTTGAAGGCTAAGTGTGCTCTCAAAACCCAGATCAATTGGGTGACCTTGCGGGTAAGGCAAGCCGATTATTCGAGGAGTATCCCTTTGAGCTTTGGCATGAGAAAACACTTGGTTATTTCAGGAATGCCTCCAGAGTTAATGAAAAGATAAATGTTGCCTGCTCGGGTGGGGCAGATTCTGTTTTTGCTACGCTCTTGTCCTGGGCACTCCTAAATGGGCAGATTAATATCATTCATGTTAATCATGGCGTCCGTGGAGAATGTGCAGCAAGAGATGAGCAATTTGTCAAAAAGTTCGCCCGGGCACTTGCCTGCAGTGTTTCAATTTTAAAACTAGGCAATTCGGATAAGAGTGATGAAGGGACATTAAGGGATGCAAGGATGGCGGCCATATCCAGAGAAATTCAAAATGCTAACTCACAGGTTCTTGTTCAGGGGCATCAGGCAGATGATGTCGCAGAATCTTTTCTTTGGAGATTGTCCCGGGGTGCTGGCCCTGAGGGTTTAAGCTCGCCAAGCCCATGCAGAAAGCACGGTGGGCATGTTTTCCTCAGACCTTTTATTTCTTTCTCCCGTAAACAAATCAGGAAATCTCTTCATTTGAATTCTGTTCCATGGGTGGAGGATGAGACCAATCAAGAAGCTAAATACCTGCGGAACCGGTTGAGGTTGCAAGTGATGGATTTATGGAAGGCTAATGTGGACCGTGAACTATTGCTTGGAGTCAAAACTTCCCGTGATTTAATCGAAGAGCAGAATGAGGCGATTACGGATTGGGTGCACCGAGCCTATGAATCGGTTATTCACCAAGATCAAATCAATCGTAAGTTTTTTAATGAATTGCCGGATGCAATCAAGAGAGGCGTTCTGGCAAAGTGGTTGTCACAAAAAGGAATCCCTTTTTCTCAAAAGCAGCTTTCAGAGATTTTGTCGATTCCATCTGAGCGTACTCTTCTTCAAGATTTTAACCTTAAAGGGGGATACTTCGTGCATATTACAAATGAAGACCTTTCTGTTAAAAAGCCTCCAGTGCCACCTGCTCCATTTCCTCGTTCTAGCATACCCATCGGGGGAACCCTGCATTTGCCTGATGGTTCCAGTCTTCAGGTTGCCAAGGAGAGTCAAACCCCAACCCAATTATTGGAACAACTAAAAGACGGAGTCGATGTAAGCAGAAATGCTTGGATAAGCGTGGATCTAGCAGTTTCAATGACAATGTATTGTCGAACGCGGCAGGAGGGGGACCTTTATCTGAAATTAGGATCAAGCGGAGAAAAGAGTGTGAAAAAGCTGATGATTGACCATAAAATCCCACAACAAAGCAGGGGATCACTTCCCTTAGTCTTACTTGGAGAGGATGACATCGCTTGGATTCCCGGACTGCCTCCCTCCGAAAAATTTAAAGTGAAGCCAACCACAAAAAGGGTAATGCATTTGACTTACAGCCCTTGCCAAACATGATGTAGGTTGTGGATAACAGCACTCAAAAAGACCCAGACAAACAACCTAAATCTTTCCAGCCGAAGGTTTTCCTCATTTGGCTTGCCGTATTGGCCGCAATTATCGGCCTGGTCATGGCCCAATCCGGAGAAATTTCTCCTTCGCACCGCTCCCTTTCATCGGTTGATGAACTTCTGATTGCGGCCCAAGATGAGCGTATTGAAAAAGCGACCATTCAAAGTGATCCCAAAGGTGGCGAGGAGTGGTACTCTATTCAGGGAAAGGTGACTAACCCGGCTTTTGAAATTGATGAAAACCAGTACAAAACCTTACCTTTTATCGTTAAAGGACGGGTTACGGAATCAGAATACAAGGAGCTCAGGGAATTGCTTGGCAACCGGCTTCGTGAGGAACCATCGAGTACCTTGTGGACAGATTTACTTTTCAGTTTACTTCCATTTCTCCTCATCATTGGCTTACTCTATTTCCTTTTTGTCCGCCAACTTCGTATGGCAGGCAAGGGGGCACTTAGCTTTGGCAAAAGTAAAGCAAAGCTGCTGACCCGGGAGAACGAAAAAATTCTATTTGAGCACGTGGCTGGCTGCGACGAAGCCAAGGAAGAAGTTTCTGAAATTGTTGACTTCCTTAAAGACCCCAAAAGATTTCGTAAGATTGGAGGAACTATACCCAAGGGGGTGCTTATGGTGGGGCCTCCGGGTACGGGTAAAACACTCTTGGCAAAAGCTGTTGCCGGTGAAGCGGAAGTTCCATTTTTCAGTATAAGTGGCTCAGATTTTGTGGAAATGTTTGTGGGTGTCGGGGCCGCTCGCGTGCGTGACATGTTTGAGCAAGGCCGTAAAAGCGCACCTTGCTTAATCTTTATTGACGAGATCGACGCAGTTGGACGCCAGCGTGGCGCCGGCCTTGGTGGTGGTAACGATGAACGGGAGCAAACCCTTAACTCTCTTCTCGTCGAAATGGACGGTTTTGATGGACATGAAGGAGTAATTATAATCGCTGCGACCAATCGCCCTGATGTTTTGGACAATGCATTGCTTCGTCCTGGGCGTTTTGACCGACAAGTCGTGATTGACCTCCCTGACATGGAGGGTCGGGAGCAAATCCTGAAGGTTCACGCCAAAAAGATAAAGCTTTCTGAGGATGTTGAGTTAAATTCCCTCGCTCGGGCTACTTCTGGTTTTTCCGGTGCAGACTTGGCCAACCTTTTAAATGAGGGTGCCTTGATTGCTGCCCGCCGCCGCAAGAAAGCGGTGGAGAGAATCGACCTGGATGACGCAAGGGAGAAAATTTCATTTGGTCGTGAGCGCCGCCGGGTTATGGACGAAGAAGACAGAAAGATTATTGCTTATCATGAAGCAGGCCATGCCATTGTCCAGGCCGTGGTTGACGACGGGCTTCTGCCAATCCATAAGGTTACCATTATTCCCAGGGGGCAAAGTTTGGGAAGCACGATGTTTACTCCCAAGAAAGACATTTTAAATCACAGCAAAAGAAGAGTATTGAACCAAATTTGTTGCGCAATGGGAGGGCGTGCCGCGGAAGAGATTGAAATTGGAGATGTCACAAGTGGTGCCGCGGGTGATATTCGTATGGCCACCAATATTGCCCGCAGTATGGTATGTGATTGGGGCATGAGTGACCTTGGAATGATCTCATTCGGGGACAAGCAAGATCAGGTTTTCCTGGGCAAGGAACTATCACGAGCTCAGAATTACAGTGAGGAAACGGCACAGAAAATCGACTTTGCTATCAAAGATGTAATCGATGTGCAGTATAACCGGGCAAAAGAGATCCTGACTGAAAAAATCGATGCTCTTCATGCTGCGGCTGCGGCTCTACTTGAACATGAAACCATTGAAGGTAAGCACATTCATGAAATATTGGATCAAGGAAAAATCGTTTCAGAAATCATCAAGTCCTCCAATGAAGTCCCAGTTGATGAGCAGGTAGAGAAAGAAAACACCAAACAAGAAAAAGAGGAGGAAGTGAGTGATCTTGATACTGGAGCTCAGCCTGCCGGTGCAACCGCTTAATTCCATTCATTTTGGCTTGAAATAAAACATCAGTCAGGTATAAAAACTATCCATGAGCAGACATCCAAGTTTTAAGCCACCAGGCGGAAGCACAAAACGCAGAAATGTATTGAAGAGGTTCGAGCGTGTCGACTTACTTCGCAAACGGGGACAATGGAAAGAGGGTGATCGTGTGGTTTCCCTTGTTAAAACCAAGCCAGAGGAATAATCCTTTCTTTCTATCCTTCGGCAACCCACTTCTCATATTTTAAACTGCCGGTACCGTTAATTTCTATCCATTGCGGGACCTTATAGGGATGCATTTGGTGCAATACCTTTGATATTTCTTCTACCTTATCATCTTTGGTTTTTAAGCTAATTTTCCATTCTTGATCACTTATCAACTTATCTTCCCAGTTGTACATACTTTGAACAGGTCCGTGAATTTGTACACAGGCGGCAATCTTTTTATCGAGAAGCACTTTTGCTAAACTTTCGGCCCCTTCAAGGGTAGGAAATGTACTAAGAATTATTTTCATTTAACTTTATAAATTACCATTGCTTAAATTCTGATCACCAGCTATCTGTAATCCTCTATATTACCCACAAACATCACCATTACCGTGAGAGACGAATACCTCAAAGAAGCCCAAGATATAATAACTGATCCTAATACCCTCATCAATGTGGTATCTAGAAGATCAAAACAACTCAAGCATGGCAATAAGCCTTTGGTGGAATCATTGGAAAAGCTTGAGCCAGAGGATATTGCCCTGCGGGAAATTATCGAAGGTAAGATCTCATACCAGGAATGGGACGAGTCGGAAGACTCCTGATATTTCCAATGCGTAGGGTTGCTGTGATGTTTTCACAGTCCCATACTTGTTGTGGCTAAAAAAGCCAAAGTAAAGAGTGGTCCTGCTGCCATCACCAACAGTAAAGCCCGGCATAAGTTTTCGCTAGGAGATAAATATGAGGCTGGACTCGTACTCTTAGGTACAGAAGTAAAGTCCATAAGATTAGGGAATGCTCAAATCAATGAGTCCTACGCCAGGTTTATAAAAAATGAACTTTTTTTATTTAATGCCCATATTGCTGAATATGAGTACGGAGGGGAGCAAAACCATGAACCGCAGAGACCGAGAAAGCTCTTAGTAAAAAGTAAAGAACTTGAGAGATTACGAGCTGAAGTAGAGGCAGCTGGCAAGGCAATTGTTCCTACCCGTTTATATTTCAAAGAAGCTCTTATAAAATGCGAAATCGCGGTTGGATCAGGAAAGAACCAAAGGGATAAGAGGCAGGACTTAAAGAAGAAAGTTGCCAACCGTGAGGCCGATCAAGCCCTCAAGAATTCTCTCAAAAGATGATTGATGTAATTCTCTTTCAACCGGAAATCCCGCAAAACACTGGGAATATTGGAAGAATTTGTGCATTTGCCGGTTGCAAATTGCACCTTATTCACCCTCTTGGGTTTGAAATCAGTGACAAAAACCTGCGTCGGGCAGGAATGGATTACTGGAAAGACCTTGATGTGCATGAATACTCGAACTGGGAAGAATTTCAAAATTCACCAACTGTGCCTAAAAGGATTCATCTTCTGACAACTCATGCAACCGATTCGATATGGGATGCTACCTTCAAAGAGGGGGATGGATTGCTTTTCGGCAACGAAGGTAGCGGTGCCCCTGAATATATTCACCAATCGGTTCAGGGTAGAATAAAAATTCCGCAATTCAGGGAAAATTTACGCTCCCTCAATCTTGCTGTATCTGTGGGGATTGCCACCTATGAAGCAATTCGGCAAATCCAAAAGTGAGCCTCCTTTAGTATCGATCATTCTTCCTTGCCGGAATGCGTTAAAGGTAATTAATCGGTGCCTATCTTCAATTATTGAGCAAACTCTCAAAAATTGGGAGCTCATTGCGGTGGATGATAATTCCTCCGATGGGACTTATGATTTATTGCTTTCAGCTTCAGGACAAGATAAGCGAATCCGGACTTATCGCTCTCCTGCGAAGGGAATTGTCGATGCCCTGAATTTCGGAATTGGCAGGTCTCGAACCCGCTTTATTGCAAGAATGGATGCAGATGACCGAATGTTAGCTTCAAGATTAAGAAAACAGTTTGATTACCTGTCTGCCCATCCAGAAACAGATTTAGTTGCATCCCAAGTTCTCCACAAATGTGATGAAGATGATCTTTCCAGTTCTGGCTTTTCACACTATGTGGAGTGGAGTAATCAGATTCTTACGGAAAAGGACATTGATCTTGCTCAATTTGAGGAAAGTCCGGTGGTTCATCCAAGCGTGATGTATAAAAAAGATCTTCTTGCGACCTATGGTGGTTACCGAGATGGTCCTTTTCCTGAAGACTATGAATTGTGGCTTCGCTTCCTATCAAAAGGTGCAAAATTTCACAAACTCAATGATATTCTGCTGGAGTGGTTTGATTCCAGCGGGAGAGTGTCGAGGAATCAATCCCAGTATTCCCAGGAGGCCTTCCAGTATACTAAAGCCTTGTATCTTAAATCTTGGCTTATCGAGAAGGGTTTAGATGGTAGATCAATTTGTGCCTGGGGAGTGGGGGTGATTGCCAAAAAACAAGCAAAGATATTGAGTCAAAATAACATAAGGATCAAAAAGTTCTATGACATTGATCCTCTTAAAATCGGAAAGACTGTTGATGTGGCTCCCGTTTGTAATATCGAAGAAATTAGTCCTCGGAATCATGAGTTTCTACTTATTCTTGCAGGAGCACGATCCATTAAGCCAAAAATTAGGTCTTTTCTAAATAAAAAGAAATTAATTGCAGGAGAGCATTATTTATTTTTGGCTTAAATCAATATAAGTTCTTGCTTCGCTTATTCGACTGCGATTGCGTACCTGTTATGACTAAGTACACCAGTATCACTATCCTGTTTTTTACTTATTTTTTGGTCTCAGCCGAAACTACCCCTCCCCAAGGTTTCATTGCTTTATTTAATGGCATAAACCTGGATGGATGGTGGGGTGCTAAAACCGAAGATCCATCCGGTTGGCAGAAAATGGACCCCGAGAAGTTTTCCCAGAAAAAGAAAGCGAGCCTCAAGGATATTAATACGCATTGGAAAGCTAAAGACGGGGTATTGATCAATGACGGGAAAGGATTATTTTTAACCACCGAACAATTTTTTGCCGACTTTGAACTTCGGCTTGATTACAAAACCGTCGCCAAAGCGGACAGCGGCGTTTACCTGCGGGGCGTCCCTCAGGTTCAGATATGGGACACCACCAAGGAAGGGGGGAAATGGAAATATGGGGCTGCCAAAGGGTCTGGGGGGTTGTGGAACAATGGCTCCCCGAGTGTCCCGGGGAGAGATCCTTTGGTTCATGCCGATAAACCATTTGGTGAATGGAACCAGCTTAATATAAAAATGATCGGTGACAGGGTGACGGTTAAATTGAATCAAAAACTCGTGGTGGATGACAGCCCGTTGGTCAATTACTGGGACCGTCGTACTCCTGCAAATAAGAGAAAGCCTCTCATTGCAAAAGGACCCATTCAGCTTCAAACCCATGGAGGAGAGATTTGTTGGCGAAATATTTTCCTAAAAGAACTTTGATTTTTTAAACCGGTGCCTTGTGGTGATTTACGCAGTTGAGGTACTTGGCTAGGGGGAAAGTTCTTAGCTTTATTGGTAAAGGTTGCGGGATTTCCTGGGTGTATGTTTCTTAATTATGGTTTTATCTATTTCTCCACCTCAATAGATAAAAGCATGCGAAGTATCATTATTTCACTCATGCTCAATATGATGGTGACGAATAAGGAAACCCAAAAGATTTTATGGTAAAGCTTGTAGTTTCTTCCAAAAAAAACCATGGGTAGAATACCCAGCCGAAGTAAGCAAAGCGAATTTACGGAAAGAATTATCCAACCCAAAATATGCATCCAAAGTGACATGCACTTAAACTAATCATTTTTTTTCTTTAGTCGAGTTTCACCACCATGCCAAAAGATTCTGAGTTTTATTTATTTTCAGATATTGATAAGTCTTGTACTGAGGAAATTCGCGGGTTGGGTATTAACGCAAATGTGAAGGTAGTTAAAGGTGGGATTGGAATTACCTTTCTCGATGCCCCGCCTCTTTCTTTCGCCCAACTTAAGCATCTCCCGGTTAAAGGTTTTGACTTCTCAAACACCCAGATGCCTTCTAGCGATGAGTGGACGCAGTTTCCCATAAAATCCCTGGTGTTGCCATCAGGCATAAGCTTTAACTTTGAAGGTTTATATTCATTTCAGCTTAAAAAGTTAATCGCTGAAGGAGTACAATCAGAAGATTTCGAAAAATTGGCCACGCATCCTTTGTCTTCTTTATCCGTTCCTAAATCCAATCTTCAGCAAATTGAATTTTTGGCGGCCATGAATTTTCAGTATCTCAACTTGGGAGGCACCGCGGTTGATTGCTTGCAGCCCCTGGAAAGTTCAACGGATTTAAAAGAGTTGGATATTTTTAAGTGTAAAATTAATGATTTAAGCCCGCTTGCAGGTTCCTCTCTTGAGAAGCTTATCCTTTCGGGCAATCCAGTCCATGAATTGACTCCAGTTGCGGAGACACCACTTAGGCATTTAGAGATGCGGGCAACCAAAATTGAATCATTGGATCCATTATCCAATTGCCCCTTGGAGGTTTTACACTTACCGGGGTCACCTGTTAGCCACATTGGCAGTGTCGTGCGTTGTCCGATCCGAGAACTAAATATTATCGGGCTTACGCTTAATGATTTTGAATGCCTGCGAGATATGAGGCTGGAGTCGTTATCCGTTTCTCCTGATAAACTGAAAAAAGATCAATTTAAGCTTTTGCAAGATTTAGATGTTCAATTCCTCATAGGTCCCGGTGATGACAAATCGCAATCCTCCCAAGCCTTTTTTGATAAATATGCATCTATATTTTAATAAAGCCCATGCATGGTATGATTCAAATCTTGTCCAAAGTGCACTTTACCAGTAGATAAATAAGGATGGTTAGGGATCCTTTGGGTGATGTTAAAGATTATTATGATGTAATTGTCGTGGGTAGCGGTTTGGGTGGCTTAACGGGGGCAAACTGCCTGGCTAAGCAGGGGCACTCTGTGCTTCTCCTTGAGCATCATTATCAATTTGGTGGCTTGGCCACATGGTTTAAGAGGGCTGGAGGTCATATCTTTGATATTTCTCTCCACGGGTTCCCCGTTGGCATGATTAAATCATGCCGGAGGTATTGGACTAAGGAAATTGCTGATTCTATCGTGCAACTAAAAGACATCAGGTTTGTGAATCCGCAGTATGATCTGCGCACCACTTTTGACCGCTTTGATTTCACCCAAATCCTTCAAGATAAATTTAAAATTGCTAAGGAAAAGATTGAGGGGTTTTATGACCATCTCCGTAAGATGGATTATTTTGCTGGCGACACCAGAACGATTGGTGACCTGTTGGAGGAGTTTTTCCCTGGTCAAGATGATGTAAAGAGGTTGCTCTTGGAGCCGATTTCTTATGCTAATGGCTCCTCTTTCCTGGATCCCGCTTTCGCCTATGGTATTGTATTCACCAATTTCATGCGAAAGGGAATATACACCTTTAAAGACGGTACTGATGTACTTATCAAGAAAATGGTAGAGGAATTAAGGAGGAATGGGGCAGTACTCAAGAGACAGTGCCTTGTGGAAAAACTTGTCACCCGGGAAGAAAATGGAACCCATCATGTCTCCGGGGTTGTGGTAAATGGCAAGGAAATTGGTTGTGGGGCTGTGCTTTCCAATGCAAACTTGAAGAGTACTATTGAAAAATTAATGGGACTTAAGAGGTTACCCAAGAAATTCGCTACCCTGGCAAGCAAGGTGAGATTAAACAGCACATCCTGCCAGGTTTATATTGGGCTCAAGGAGGGGGCGGTCATTCCTGAGTCTGTGGGAGACCTTGTCTTTACTTCGGAAGCGAGCCAATTTTCAACCGAAGAACTTACAGATTTCAACACCACCAGCAGAACTTTTTCGATATATTATCCGGATACAAGACCTCACAGGAAAAACCCAAAGTATAGCATTGTTGCCTCCATCAATGCAAAATGGGAAGATTGGAAAGATTTGACTGAGCAAGAGTATCAAGTGGCTAAAAAGCGCTTGTGTGATGAGAGTCTTGTGGCTTTGGAAAAGATTATACCTGATATTCGAGGGAAGATTGAACACATTGAGGCTGCCACTCCACGGACAATCCGGCATTATACACAGCATGCAGATGGTGCGACCTTTGGGACCAAATTTGAAGGACTGGAAGTCTCTGACTCTCTCCCGGATCATGCGCCTGGTCTTTTTCATGCCGGTTCCGTCGGCATCATTATGTCCGGCTGGTTGGGCACCATAAATTACGGTGTGATTACTGCCAATAAAGTGGACCGTTTTTTGCGTTCCAAATTTAAAAGTGTATCGGTTTCATAATCCGGTGGGTCATGAAGCGGCAACTTCTTCGAATTAAGCCTGTTCAAAAGATTCGATTTTATATTTATTGGATTCATGGATGAGATTAAAAAATTAATTCCCCACAGGCCTCCGTTTTTGTTTGTCGATAAGATACTTGAAGTAAGCGAAGAAGGTGCAAAAACATCGCTTAGTGTAAAAAACGATATGCCTTTTTTTGAGGGGCACTACCCGGGTAACCCGATCATGCCCGGCGTTCTCTTATCGGAGTCTGTCTTTCAAACCGGGGCAATTTATCTATCAAAGCAAGTCATCGGATCGGATGAACTAACAAGTGATGAAGTAACCCCTGTGCTTTCCCGCATTCGTGATGCACGTTTTAAGCGAATGGTGAAACCGGGTGATGAATTAGTTATTTCTGTCTTCATGGTGGATAAGGTCGGTCAATTTTTTAACCTGCGCGGTGAAATCAGTAATGGGGAGAAGACGGTGATGACCGTTTCTTTTGCCCTTGCGCTGGTAAAATAAGGACTGCTTCATGAGTTTCCTTGAGGTTGAGGATAAAACTTTTCTTGTTTCCGGCTTTGCCAACCGCAAAAGTGTTGCCTGGGCAGTTTCTCAATCCCTGTTAGAAGAAGGAGCCCGTATTATCTATTCCGTCAGAAGTGAAAAGCGGAAGAGTGAGCTTTTAGCTTTGAGACCTGATGCCTCGGTATTGGTCTGTGATTTTGAGGAACAGGACGATGTTCAGAAATTAGGAGAAGAACTTCAGGAATCAGGAAATAAAATCCATGGCATACTTCACTCGATTGCTTATGCAAATTATGCTGAAGGCATGAAGCCATTTCACGAAACAAAGCGGGAAGATTTTTTACAGGCTATCGAGATATCATCGTTTTCCCTTGTGGAACTTGCCAATACTTGTAAGCC
>CBFIFQ010000065.1:0-12238 GCA_965661905.1 Opitutales bacterium | reverse complement strand
AGCTAGGAGGAATAAAATAGTAAGCAATAGCTTCCACCACTTTGGTAAGCTTCTCAAAGCCAGGCGTCTCAACTTCGCTAACTTCCTCCGATAAAAGAAGTTCGGTTGCTTTTAGTAAATCGGCTTCAAGCTCTAAAGCTTCCAGAGAAGCAATGATTTCATCGTTACTTCCAATCGATATACCATCTACCCTATTTAAAAACTTCATCAGAATAGGGGGAACTAAGCGCTTAAAATTCGCGATATCGCCATCACTGAACGACTTCTTGGCATCTTTCATCAATTTTCTTTCTTCTAAATCCTCGGTCCACTGCGTAAACCAATTGACCTCCAAAAACTGCTTTTCCTCCATCTTACAACGAACAAGAACATCACCGGTTAAGGATGTGATTTGAAAGATACCATCTTCTTCTATACTCACCGCTTGATCATCCAACCCGTAGTAAGCTAGAAGACATTCAACCCCGAGGGCATACACATTACGATCTCGGTAAAGAGGTATTTGATTGGGTAAAGTATCAACAAGTTTCGGTATATCTTCCCCGGCGATCGGTTGGTAAACTAAATTTAAGGTCCCATTGTTCTCAACCAGTGCTGTCTTTGATTTTCCATTCAACCGCAATAGCTCGAGCCGGTTGGAAGCTAATTTCTTGCCTAGCTGATCAACTCCCTCTCGTAACTTGGCCAAGTTTTGGGCCTGGTTTGCAAACTTGGTCAAGAAGGAAGCAGCTTCTTCAGTCTTCTCAGACAACATGCCATCAAGATTACTCTCGGCTTTGGTTTGTTGTTCATCGCTAAGAATAATATTTGAAATTGCAGAGGATGCTTTAAGGGTCTCAATGAGAGCATCTCTTTCTGAAGTTCGCTTTTCAAGTTGAGGCTTGATTATGCCAGCAATTGCCGGATTGGCGGTTAAAGTAGACTGGAAATTTGTGATTTCCTGATCTAATTGCGTAATTCGTTTTTCCGCCTCATTTTTCTCTTGGGGAGATAGCCCAAGGCTGACATTCAAATCCGTCAAATAAGTCGAAAGAATGGTATTTAGGTTTTTTACTCTTTGGTCAACCTGCGGCTGAATGACTGCACTCAATGCTTGATTGGCATTAAGTGTTTTTTGAAAAGTTGAAATTTCATTTTGTAAAGCAGCGATATCGTTTTTATGACTTTTCAAAGTCATAATTTGGCTGTCTAGTTTCTCTTTTTGCGATTGCAAGTTAGCCAACTGAGCTGAAGCTTCCGAGATCTTATTCTCTTCGGCCTTTTTGTCTGCCTCAACTTTGGATAAATTTGCTGCTAATTCATCAATTCTTTTTTGATTATCTTTTGGTAATTCAAAATCTAACTTACTTTGCTTTCCTCCGAGTATATTGTAGGCATGAGCCTTCCCCATGGAAGGAAACCATAAAGGCACCCATCGAGGAATCTCATCAACCGCTCGAAAGGGAGGAACCGTAAAGGACCCAACTCTGCCTACATATTCTCCCTCAATGTAATTTAGCAAAGGATAGGTAGGGGACTCAGGATAATGAAATTTATTGGATTTGACGGATTCTTCTAAAGAAAAGCCATCGTAAAAAAAAGGTGGGAATGCACTGACCCCAGTTGGTTTTACAAAAGGAGTGGGAACTCCAGAATATAAACAGCCCAAGACAACATGTTGAGGATATTTTTTCACAAGCTCCCCAATCGCGTTGTCACTACGGTAGGAATTTATACGAGGAACCATTTTAGACATACTTTTAGGGGTAAACCCAAAGTCAAAGCCTAGCACTCTCGCTTCTCCTCTTTCAATTAGCGCTAGGGCCGTGTCCCGAAAAAATGCCCGATCCCATGGCCTTTCCCCTACTCCATCCATAGCTAAAGTTGATGCATCAAAATTAACATAGGTAACTTTTGGAATACGAGGCATAGACTTATTCTTATCGACTAAAATTAAATCTTCTTCATCCCCTTCAAAATCTTGTTGTATCTCACCACGGAATTGAAGTCTCCAATCAAGCGACTTTGTTTTCAAATAATCCAGGTAACCCACATGATTCAGGGCAACCCAAATTAATGGGATAACGAGTAAGCATAAAAAGGTGGTCTTGGATTCTTTGCTAAATTTCATTCTTTTTTCTTAATTTGTACTTCTAAAAAGATATCACATTCAATCTTCTGCATATAGTCATCGGCAAGAAGAAAACTTACCAAGCTTAGGAAGAAGAGGATTTATCTTGGACAAATCTTCGGATTGCTTACGCTCTAATCCTTATAATTTATTACAATGAGTGAAGTAAACATACCTAAACCACCGGCCCCAGAGGCTCAGGAGAAGATTCGAAATGAAGCGGCATGGGTCGATCTCTTGCGGCAAGAGATCGGTCGAGTCATTATAGGGCAAAAATACCTTATTGACCGCTTAATACTCGGGTTGCTTGCCAATGGTCATGTCCTCCTTGAAGGAGTCCCTGGGCTCGCCAAGACCTTAGCGGTGAATACACTTTCCCAATGTATTCGAGCGGAGTTCAAACGGATTCAGTTTACCCCAGACCTTTTACCCGCGGATGTACTGGGAACCTTGATTTACAGCCCAAGTAAGGGAGAATTCACCACCAAGAAAGGTCCTATTTTCACAAACCTTCTTCTCGCGGATGAAATCAACCGAGCCCCTGCAAAAGTACAGAGTGCTCTACTTGAAGGTATGCAGGAACGCCAAGTAACTATAGGTGATGAAACTTTTGCTCTTCCTAGACCCTTTCTCGTCCTCGCTACGGAAAACCCAATTGATCAAGAGGGCACCTACCCTCTACCTGAAGCTCAAATGGATCGCTTCATGCTCAAACTAGTCGTGAATTATCCGAGCAAAGATGAGGAGTTAAAAATCCTTGAGTCCAACGCCAATGTATCGGTCCAACATGATATCAACCCGATCGTGGATGCCGAAACGATCTTCAAATCCCGTAAACTGGTTGATGAAATTTATCTTGATGACAAATTAAAGGGATACTTGGTTGATGTTGTTCAATGCACCCGATCACCTGAGCGGTTTGGTGCTTCAGACCTAAGTGCGTTTATACGCTTTGGTGGATCCCCACGTGCCACCATTAGCCTGGCTCTTGCCTCGAAAGCTCATGCTTTTATGCAAGGCAGAAGCTTTGTAACCCCACAAGACATCAAAGATATTGGCTTCGATGTGTTAAGGCATCGTATTATTGTGAGCTACGAAGCGGAAGCGGAGGAAATTTCAAGTGATGATATTATAAAGAAAATTTTCGAAACGGTTCCTGTCCCTTAATTTCATCCATTCCACTGTAACATAAGTAAAATCTTATGGATGATTCGGATCAAGATTTCACCAGAAATATCCTTAAACAGGTCAGGCAGATAGAGATTCGCTCGAACCGTCTTGTCTCGGAGGCTTTAGCTGGTTCTTACCATAGTGCTTTCAAAGGGCAAGGCATTGACTTTGAGGAAGTCCGAGAGTATCAGCCTGGAGACGAAGTCAGGTCAATTGATTGGAATGTAACTGCCAAAATGGGTGTTCCTTTCGTTAAGCAATTTCGCGAAGAAAGAGAGCTTACTATTTTACTCGCCATCGATATCAGCGAAAGTGGGTCTTTTGGCTCCAGGGAAAGAAGTAAAAGAGAAAGACTTGCTGAATTGGGTGCATTGCTTGCTTTCGCTGCCAATCGAAATGGAGACAAGGTGGGTCTTCTGCTTTTTTCAAAGGAAATAGAGATATTTCTACCTCCAGCAAAGGGTCAAAAGCATGTCTTGAGGATTTTGCGGGAAGTATTGTTTCACCAAAATAAGAATTTAGGGACCGACATCAACCAGGGTCTCAGGTTTATCAACCATGTTTTACGGAGGCGTGCCGTAGTTTTTCTCCTGTCTGACTTCATCATCCCAGAATATGAAAACGACAACCGAACAGAGGATCTATTTTTTAAAGAAATTGCATCCACACGACGAAAGCATGACTTGATATGCGGTCATGTATTTGATCATCACGAAAAATCGCTTCCTCCGGTAGGTATCGTTCATTTTGAAGATGCTGAAACCGGGCAAACGATGATGATTGATACAAGCAAGGAAAGTTTCAGGAAACAATTTGCACATCTTTCTGACGAAACTCGAACTCGTTTTGAACGGAGGCTCAAGAGAAAAGGCATTGATTCTTTCTCATTCTCCACCGATTCAGATTTTGTTAAAATCCTGAAAGAGTTTTTTCAAATGAGAAAAAGCAGAAGGAGCTGATTATGAGAATTTCATTTTTGGCCCAAGCTCCGACCTCGTACCTACTGGATCCAAGTTTTGAAAAAGATGCACCCATCCCGATTTTCAAGCATTGGACCCATCTTTTAAGAGAAAACTGGATTCCTGTTCTGTTACTCTTGCTTACTATTTCACTTGGAATTGCCATCTGGTATTTCTTAAAAAACCGAAAACAAAAAGGGGAAGAAAAAATAGAATCCACTCCCACAGACCCATACGAAGATGCAATACAGGCAATTTCAGCCTTACAAAACAAGAAGTCACTTGCCCCAAAACCTCTGGTTTTCAGGTTATCTGAAATCCTTAGGGTTTATGTAGAAAAACTTTTTCACTTGCCTGCAATGGAATTAACGGGTGAAGAGTTTATCAGGGAAGTTGCCGGGCATTCCTTTTTTAAAGATCGTTATGAAGAATCCCTCCAAAACTTCATTCAGCAAGGTGACGAGATCAAATACTCAAAGCAAGAGGTGTCTGAGGAAACTACAAATCAACTTCTTCAACTTGCTATCCACTTAGTTAAAGACACCAAACAAAAGCTTGATGAGGAGCAGAAAACATTGGAAGTACCAAGTCAGGCAACTCCTCCGGTAAAATGAACTCCATGGAATGGGAAAACTTACGATTAGCTGAACCATACTGGCTTCTGCTTTTTCTGCTCATACCGGTGTTAGTATGGATCCGTAAGAAAAAAAAATCGACCGCATCGACCATCCTTTTCTCCAGCCTTTCGATCATTCAAAAGAGTAAAAAAGCTGGAAAAGAAAAATACATTTGGGTCCTCAGCTGCCTGCACTATTCCTGTCTTGTTTTTTTAATTCTTAGCTTGGCCAGGCCCCAGCTGGATCAAAGCACCGAGTCTATTAAGTCAAGTGGGGTTGATATCGTCCTGGCCGTTGACTTATCCGCTTCCATGCTCGCACTCGACATGAGCGATACAACGACCGGAGAAGTTACACGCTTGGATGTTGTCAAGGATGTGCTCCAAGACTTTGTAGCCAAAAGAAAGCAGGACCGAATCGGGGTTGTTGCCTTTTCAGTGAATCCATACCTAGTAAGTGCCTTAACCTTGGACAAGGAGCATTTACAAAAAAACCTGGCCCGCCTACGGGTCGGATTAACCCACAAGACTGGCACAAACATTGGCTCAGCCCTCGCGGAAGGCATAAATCGTTTAAGACCTCTGGAATCAAAATCAAAAATTCTGATTCTCCTGACCGATGGGAAGGATGAACCCGCGCCACAACATAGCCCTCTTATCTTTGCTGAAGGTGCGTTGAAGGATAAGATAAAAATCTACACAATTGCCATTGGAACAAACAGTCGCACCAAGACCTATTTATTTGATCCATCGACAAAAGACTTGATGAGATATGCCAACGGGAGACCCGTCGTACAGGTTGCTGACTACCCCATTGACAAGGAAATTTTAAAGGAAATTTCCACTAAAACAAAGGCACGCTTTTATGAAGCAAGAGACCGGGAATCTCTTCGTACAATTTACGATGAAATCGACAGACTTGAAAAAACGGATATTGAGCTTCAGGTAAATGCTCTCTTTGAGGATCTATTTCAATGGTCCCTTACATTATCCCTCCTATGCTTAGGTGCTGAATTCTTTTTATCCCGAACTTTTTTAATAAAAATCCCTTAAGTATGTTTGCTAATATTGAAATACTTTACCTGGGTGCGGTGGTTGTGATGTTGCTTTGGCTTCTCTTTCGGATTTCTGAAAAATCTAAACAGAAAAAGATAAAAAAACTCATTGCTGCCAAGCACTTAGATAAATTAGTTCCTGGGCTTTCCAAAACTCGGGGCACAATCAAGCTTGTCTTACTTCTTGTATCCTTTGTTCTTTTGTTCTTTGCCCTTTCTCGTCCTCAGTGGGGTTCACAGCAGAGGACTGCAGCTCCACGAGGAATCGACATTTTAATCGCCGTAGATGTTTCCAAAAGTATGCTTGCCCGCGATGTTAAGCCTAACAGATTGGAGCGAGTAAAGTTGGGCATCCGCAACTTGCGAGAAAAAGTAAGGAGTGACAGGCTTGGCCTCATTGCGTTTTCAGGTTCATCCTTTCTGCAGTGCCCATTGACTCTTGACCACCAAGCTTTTCTCAAGACATTGGACGGCTTACATACTGAAATCATTAAAACTCCGGGGACCGATTTAGCTCTGCCCATTGAAGAAGCATCCAAATCATTTGCGAAAGACGACAATGACCGTTTTCTCATTATTTTGTCCGATGGAGAGGATCTTGAAGGCGAAGGGCTAAAACGTGCGAAACTTGCATATGAAGAAGGGATTAAAATTTACACGATTGGAGTAGGTTCAGCTGAAGGTTCTTTTATCACCACGGACCCACCTCACATGCCTGCTAAAAATTTTCTTAAGGATAGAAGTGGCAAAATGGTTATAACCAAAACGGATCCCACTTCTTTACAAAATATTGCCAAGGCAACGGGTGGAAAGTACTTTGACCTTGGCCCTACTGGAGAAGGATTGGCCAAAGCATTTGAAATCCTGCAAAGTATTGGTCAAAAGAGAAAAAAAGAGCAACTTTCCACCGACCTGCCAATCGAAAGATTCCAACCTTTTATACTTATTGCACTGCTTCTTTTGGTACTGGAGAATCTCTCACCTAATGCCAGGAAATATGTCAGGAAATTGGCATGTTGTCTGATTGCTCTCTTTGTTCTGCCTTGCTGCATTAAACAGGATAATATTCAAAGAGCGGAAGAAGAAGTAAAGAAAGGAAATTATTCCCGAGCTGCGGAATTTTATGCCCTTGAAATTAATGCAACATACGCTGACTTTAATGGCACAGAGTCGAGCTACGATCAAACGAAGCTTGAACTTTGCTTAAACGCTGGACTCGCTTATCTGGAAGCAGGAATTCTAGAAAAAGCAGAGACTTTTTTAGATCGATCATTGGACTTAGCCGATCAAGACTTGGTTGCTATCGCCCAAAATGCTCTTGGCAATGTTTACTACAAAAAGGCAAATGAGTGCCTCGACCGCCAGGATGTTGCCCAAGCAAGAGAAGCTTGGACAAAAGCTTTAAGCTTTTACGAAGAATCATATAAGTTGAATGATAATAATAAAGCTTCCTCAAACCTAAACTCACTAAAAAATCAAATTGAACGGAGAATTAATGCTTTAGTCAGTAAAATCAGGGGTAAAATATGGAGGGATATCAATGGGGACGGACTCATTCAAAAAAGTGAACCGGGGCTTCAGGGAATCATCTTTTGGGACAAAGATAATAACGGTGAACTAAATGCAACCTTAGAACCCCAAATACCATCAACTAAAGAGGGTGATTTCGCATTTGAGTGGATAACGGGAAACTATTCTCCAAATACAACGATTTCGATTGCGTCACAGCTTACGGACAAAAACCAATCTGACAGGCACTTTCTGATCCCATTCTTCCCCGCCCCGCCTCCACCGTTCCATTCATTACAGGCTAAAAATCATCAAATTAAATTGGAAAAGCCCGGTTCCTACGATCTTCCACTGCCCTATCGGGCTGCCCCTGTAATAAGGGGAAATATTTGGAACGATCAGAATGCCAATGATTTACGCGATAAGAATGAAAGCGGCTATCCCTCTGCTTCAGTTTTCCTTGATCGTAACATGAATTTCAAATTGGATGAAAATGAAACTTCATTTAAACCATCACAGGATGGGAAATTTCGTTTTCCAGTTTCTCCAGGCAAGCATCGGGTTCTCATTCAACCAGACAACCCAGACGCCAATATCACTTTCCCTTTGAACGCAAATAAAGCCTATGTAACAGAGATAAGCTTTGAGTCTCAGTCAGACGAGCTAACTTTTGGAGTTTTGGATAATTCAGATCAACAAAATGAATCCGAATCGTCTTCTGAAAACCAACCCAATCCTGAAGACCAAAATGAAAAGGAAGCAGATAAGCAAGAGGACCAGAAAAATGATTCCACCCCTACAGAAGAGCCCCAAAAAATCAATGCACTTTATGAAAGGCTCCTCCAGGAAATGGAATCAAAAAGTGAGCCTCTCGAACAGGTATCGCGTCCTGCTCGAATTCCTAATAATGGGCGTGACTACTAGATGAATCGATTCTTTCAGTACTGGAGCTTTACGCTCTTCTCTTACAGCCTTTTTCTTATTGGGCTCCTCCCTTTTTCTTGGGGACAAAGTCAAATGATGCAAATCGAGTCATACTTTGAGCCCTCTGCAATCACTCTAAGTAATAACTGCGTTTACAAAGTTATCATCCAAGGCTCTCAAAATTCTCCCAAGGGAGCGATTCCAAGCGTTCCTGGATTAGAAATTTCTAACAATCCGCAAACCTTTCGTAAGGTAAGCCTTATCAACGGTGTCTCTTCCATCAAATTGGAATTAAGTTTCTCGGTTCGCCCAAAGAAAGAAGGCACTTTTAATATGCCGACTTGGCCCATATCAATTGATGGCAAATCATACAATGTACCAGCTACCCCTCTACGGGTGTTAGCACCTTCACAGCAAGATATCATCAACCAACAAAAAGAAAAACAGCAGCAAAATGATCTTAAGCAAGCCGCTTTCATTGAATTCTCCATGCCCCGTGATTATGTATATGTTGGTGAAACCGTAGTTTCTGAAGTTGGGTTATTTCTTTGGGATCGTATGCCTTTCACCAGAATTGAAAATGCTCCTGTAAAAGAAAGCGAAGGGTTTTCTGCAACTGAGTTAGGTCAACCCGCTGAAAAGAGAAATGTGTTAAAGCATAATAAAAGCTACACCACCTATGCTTGGAAAATCGGCCTTACATCGACCAGTGTAGGAAAGCACTCCTTAAGCTACCACTCGAATGTTCGCATTCGAACAAATAGCAAAAGAAGTTCTCCTTTTCATAGCCCATTTTTCAATGATCCTTTTTTTGGCTTTGGAAGAGAAGAGTCCATCAAAATTTCTTCTGATCGAAAATCCGTTGAAGTCCGCCCATTACCAACAACGGGTAGACCAAGTTCCTTCGGTGGTGCAATTGGTACCTTTGAAGCAAAATCAAAAGTTGACCTTGATCATGTTTCGCTTGGCGATCCCGTAAGGCTTACATTTTCAATTTCTGGACGAGGAAATTTCACCGCCATGCCAGCCCCTAGCCTTGAAGCAGATAAAGATTTTAAAGTCGGTCCCCCCGCTTTCTTGTTTGAAGGGGACTCACAAACCAAATTTGAAGGCACTCAAAATTTCGAATATGTCATCACTCCAATCAAATCAGGGTTATTAAACATTCCAGAGCTCAATTTTTCATACTTCGACCCTAATCTTGAAGAGTATCAATTGCTTCGTTCCAGCCAACATACCATACGGGTTGATCCGGGAGAAAAATGGATTGATCAAGATAATTCAATAACCGAGGACGATCAGAATCATCCATCCAGGGAAATCTCCACTAATGACTTTTTTCAAACCGAAAGTGAACCAGGGTCGTGGACCGACTCTTTTATTGCTAAAGACCTACGCCAAAGCCCTACTTTTTGGGCCATTCAAATAATTCCTTTTTCTGCTTTTGGGTTATTAATTTTGATCGGTTTGAAGAAAAGAAATAGAGGAATACAAAGCCCAAAACAGCAAGAGAGTAAATTACTCAATGAATTGAAAAAATCTGTCTCTTTTAATGACACCAAGAAATTCTATCGCTGTTATCGTTCCATCATACAATTTAAAGTTGGACTACTTGATGATCACCCGAGCCCATACACTCTATCCAGTGATGAAGTAATTGCTCTTTTGAAAAAAACAAACAGGGGGGATGATCTAATCTTAAAAGTTAGGCAATCTCTTACTGCATTTGACGATTTTGAATTTGCTGGTGAAGTCAAAAGCAGCATCGACCTCAAGGATGAATTCAAGAAAGCTATAAAAATCATCAAGGAAATAAAATGATCCGCTTTTTTTTACATGTAATCTTTCTTTGCTCATTCTTAGGTCAAAGCTTAAGCTTGTTTTCAAAAACGGAAAACAAACTGTTTTACGATGCAGTTCGGGCAGAAGCTACAGGAGATTTACCACTTGCTGTCAGTCTCTATGAGGAAGCAGCGACAATTAGTAAATCGCCGAACCTTTACGGAAATTTAGCAAACTTATATTGTAAGACAGAAAAATATGGAAAAGCGGTTATTAACTACCGGAGAGCCCTACTTCTTGACCCCACAAATCGTATCATTAAAAACAACCTGGATTATGCCCTGAAGATTGCGAACCTTGGTTCTAAGAATTCTGATTTTTCATCTTATCTCGATACAAACTCGGTTGATTTCTGGGTAGTGTCACTTTCTGTATTATTTTGGATGGGTGCCTTGCTTTTGGCCTTTTTATTTTTTCTTGGCTGGCCAATGATTCGTTTGATCGTACCAGTCATAATTTGGTGCTCACTGCTTGGCTTTATGATGTGGGTGGTCGATATCTCTTCAGAAAACCGGGATTTATTGAAAAGAGAGTTGATTGTTCTTACCACAGATCTAAGTGATGGCAATTCGACTGTGCGTCTTCCACTTCGAAGATTTGCCGGTACCGGAAGCTCAGCAAATACCCATGTTTTTCCAGGTGAAAGCCTATGGCTTACCCTCACGGATGATTCAACACCGCAAACTCACCTGAGCAAGGGTGAAAAACTGTGGTACTTGGTGCATAATAGAAACAAGACAAAAAAAGGTTGGATACAAAGAGATTCTTTTGCGTTCCTCATTCCAGATGAACAAGAAAGAAAGAACTATTAAATCAGTAAGTCTTGGTCTATTTTTTCGATCGACACAAAGTCTGCACGAAATTTGTTTTTCAATACATGCCTGACGCCATCGGGTAGTCCCTCGGTGCGCTGGTCAATAAGTTTTTGATCTTGAACTCTTCTTTTAGCCACAGGTTCTTTGGATGGGGATTCCTCGGCAACCGTTGCATCTTCTTCCTCAAGCTCAACTTTTTT
Organism: Opitutales bacterium; assembly: GCA_965661905.1. Lineage (GTDB taxonomy): Bacteria > Verrucomicrobiota > Verrucomicrobiia > Opitutales > Seribacteraceae > Seribacter. The sequence goes on along the minus strand of CBFIFQ010000065.1, from coordinate 1,038 downwards.
TAAGTCAACAGGTTCAGGCAAACTCTTCTCGCTTTCCATAGGTTGGTGGCTTAATGCTTCCCGGGGATTAGAGATAGTCACATTCACAGGACTTGAAGGCGTATCATAAACAGATCTACTGAGGTTTTCTGCAGGGGTCTGCTCCATTGTATCAATGGGCGTTCCTGTTGGCTTTACTGGAGAAGCTAAAGGCTGTTTACTTTTTTTTTTAGTAACGCTTGGGACAAGCCCAGATAATTGACGAATAACCTGATCAATCGAACGCGACTTTCCGGCTTCGACCGCACGGAGCAAAGTCACTTCAAAATTTGTTTTCTCTGACAAGCCGGATCGGACTAAGGACTCCCCTGCCTTTAAAGCATCCAATACCCGCACGGCTTGCTCAGGATAAGAGCCATTGCCCTTTTTCATACTATCTACCAAAAACTCCCGAATGTAATCCGCGAGGTCAAGTAAAGCACGATAGAAATCAACCCCTTCCTGGGCAAATGAATCCGCTTCTTTAAGAATGGAATCATACTCCCCGCTTAAGATAAAGCCTCCAAGTTTTTCGATACGAGACCTGGCAACCAAGCCATAGACATCTAAAACATTGGATTGCGAGATTTGGGTTCCACAAAAAGAAATTAATTGATCCAGTATACTCTGTGCATCCCGCATCCCTCCCTGAGCCATTCGAGCAATCGCATCTAATGCCTCAGGTTCAACCGTTATTTTTTCTTTGTCACAAATTTCATTTAGTTTTCCGACAATCAAATCAACGGGTATGGATCGAAACTCAAAACGCTGACAACGAGACACTATGGTGGGGAGTACCTTGTTCGCTTCCGTCGTTGCAAAAACAAATTTCACATGAGGTGGCGGTTCTTCCAGTGTTTTAAGCAGGGCATTAAAAGCGGCTTGGCTCAACATGTGAACCTCATCGATCACATATATCTTAAACCTGCATTGTGCCGGTGCATACTGGCACTCATCACGCAAGTCGCGCACCTGATCCACTGAATTATTAGAAGCGCCGTCGATCTCGATCACATCCAG
>CBFIFQ010000064.1:0-12374 GCA_965661905.1 Opitutales bacterium | reverse complement strand
CAAGTTGAACAACTGGGGGCGCTTTTCTTCGCGTGGATGAGTGGTCTTGTAGCGGTTTACTTCGCCATCATAGGTAAGAAGGAGTTTCCATTTTCCTTCGATAGTCCAGCGAAAAAGGAGGGAGTCCTCGGGGTTTTCAATATTAGCTATATCATGGGCAAAACTTTCACCAAAGATTCTCTTTCGTTCGATCGTCTTCCCTGTCTTTAAATTTTCGAGGAGATTTACCCCAGGCAATCTTTTCGGTGTACGGGCTCCGGTTGCCGCCAGAACAGTGGGAAAGAGATCGATGGAGGATACCACATCCCTGCGCCTTCCGTTCTTCAGGTTCCCCCTCGGCCAGGAGAACATAATCGGGGTACGGATACCACCTTCGTAGGGGGTTTGTTTGGAGCGTGGCGCGTAGGCTGATTTGTCGGTTCGGTTGATCCAACCATTATCAGTCACATAGACAATGAGAGTGTCATCGCGCAGGTTTTTCTTCTCTAAAATATCAATGAGTTGACCACAGGTTTCATCAAACCAGGTACAATTTGCATAGTACTTGGCAATGGGTAGGGGGAGGCCGAGCTCCCTGTATGGTTTGAGCAGGCGCTCGGGAGGATTGTGAGGGGTGTGGGGAAGAAATACCCCATACCATAGAAAAAAAGGCTTTTCCCCGGCTATGGCAAGATCCACAAAATCCTCGATGGGCTGAAGACCATTCCGTCCAATCTTTAGCCCGTCGTCTCCATGACGCCCCCCAGCTTGCGGGAAGCCACGGGTCATCCCATGGGTGAACCCACCATGCTTAAAATTCCCCTCCCACCATTTACCGCTTTGGTGGCTGAGGTACCCTTTTTCTCCAAGCAAGTCAGGAAGAGTGTCGAAACGGTCCAGGTAGGAAATCAGTTGAGTCTTTGCCTGCTTCTGCAGTTTTGCAGATGGGTATTTGTTGGGTGATGGGTCATTCCCCGTGACACCGTGCCTGTGAGCGTACTGCCCATTGGCTAAGGTAGCGAGTGATGGTCTACACAAAGCAGTGGGTACATAGCCACGCTCAAAGAGCACACTTTCCTGGGCAAGCTTGTCTAAATGAGGGGTTTTAATGTGGGGGTGTCCCATGAAACCGTAGTCGGTCCAAGCCTGATCATCGGAAAGGATGTAGAGAACATGGGGAGTCTTTTCTGCGGAGATGCAGAGGGTGGCAGTTATGAAGGGGATTAATTCTATCAGTTTTCTCATTAATGAATAGAAAAGTTGGAGTAAAATTGAGCGGGAAATGTGTGGGTGTGCAGCTTCCTTAGTATGCAGTCAGGTTATCCTCCCGTAACCTGCCTGATCGCTTTATCACCATCTTTACCGCTGAGCTTACGGTATTTCACTTCCTTGAATTCAACTTTCATGGGAGCTCCCTGATGGAGTTGTAAACCGAGGTAACCTTTGGCGATCGCATCCGGATGATTTTCGGTGATGTCCACCGTGATTACATCATTGATCATATGAATCAGTCGGTTACCCACCGCCACTATGCTTAGTTTATTCCACTTGGTGCTATCAAGTTGGGTTTTATCCCCGACAGAACCAATCACATTCACCCTTTTATCAGCACGGGCTTCAATTTTCTGCCAGCGTTTGGCGATGATGCCTCTCTTGCCAAATTTTTCGCCATAAAGCATGCCAAAAAAATCCTGTTTGGGGTGGAGGTCAGCCTGGTAGCCACGAAGGACACAATCCTTGAGGTTTCCTACGGGTTGACTGCGGTATTGAACACCGGAGTTATTTCCCTGGAATTTTACCTGACAGGAGAATTCAAAATCTTTGACCTCTCCGCCCTCCCAGATCAGGAACGTATTTCCTTTGGTTGGGTTTTCTTTGGTAGTTTCTCCAATGATGGTGCCATTTTCGACTTTCCAGAATTTTTTTTTCCCAATCCATCCGCTTAGGTCCTTACCGTTGAAAAGGTCCACGGTTGCATGAACCGGCAGGCATGAAAATAGAAACAGGGAATAGGCAATGAAGCGAAGCTGGAATTTTTGGTGATTCATAAGTAGTGGTGACTGTGACTTAAAAATATTTTCAAGGCCTTACCCTGAAGGCAAACAGGAAACAAGAAAAGTGGAGAGAAAAATCAGGAACCTGAAGGCACTTGCCAAACCGCATCCCGGGAAATGGAAAAGGATCCCTGGATATTTTCCTCCATGTGGATGCGAAGGGCATCCAGTTCGGCAACTTGTTTTTCCTCGGGGAATTCGGTCAGAAATAACGGCCATTTAGGTTGGCCCCAGTAAGTTTTTTCATAGGCTTCGCCCTCCCGTTCAATCAACAAAATACCTGATGTATGGTTTTGACTGGATTCTCCAAAAAGCAAGTCTATATCAACGGTGCTTTCGCCGATTTCAAACCATTCCCCCCGGGCGAAACCAGCCCTGGCGTTGAGGCAGGGGAAGGATGGGTGATTGTTGCGAAAGATATTGAGATGATTGCGGAAGGCTGAGTCGTAACGAGATCCCTCAAATACAGGTTTTCCATTCACTGCCACCAATAAATGATTATCTGCGTATCCCCAAAATCGGTACCGGCCAGGTTGGGGAGCTTTTATTTTGCCCTCATACCAAGCCAGCCAACCGAGGTTACTGTTATAAGCTCTGAGGCTGGCAGCTTTCGGAAAGCGGTCATAGGTTCCGGCAATTCCATTAAATCGTAAGGGGCGTCCTGAAATAAGGCCTTGCAGGCAGTCTTCTCTCTCAAAGCCTGCTTGTACCAAGGGTAGCAATTGTTTGGAGATTCCGTGATTGAAATGTTTGTTTTTATCCAGTTCCGAGGGATCTTTTGGGAATCCGAGAATCTTACCAGGCAGGGAAGTAGGTCTTAGCACCATCGGCGGAAGTGAGATTTCGGGAACACCACTGGGTTTGCCCGAGCGTAGTCTCATTTTGCTGTCTCGATCAAAGTCTGCCATCGAACCCTTGCGCATGAGCTGGCTAGGATTGTTATTTCTTTCTCCAACCGCAATTTCACCGTCCAGGACAAGAACTTTAGAACCCTGTGGGCTGGCTTGGACGACAAAACTTGTACCAAGGTCAACGAATTTTCTTTCCATTGTATCGACCACAAAGCCAATCCCCTGAGGAGGGACCACTAATTTGATTTCTCCCTTGGTTAGAAAAACCCGACCGTTGCCCACAAGAGTCATCTGTAGGGGGCCGGTACCAACGAGATGAACGCCACTTTCCCGGAACGCCATTTCCACCAGACCATGCTCAAAAGAAAATTCCTCACCCTGGGTGAGAATCTTTTTCAAATCTTTGGAATTCCCTTTCCCTTCGAAGCGAATAATTTCCGCAACACCCGGTTTTTCTGGTTTTTCTGAGAAGAAATTGGAAAATAAAAAGAGAACACAGGCGGCCAGTCCAATCCACACAAGCTGAGGAAAAGAAAAGCTTTTAAAAGATATGCTTGAATCCGGGGCTTTCAATTTCTCCATCACCGCATCCTCAAAGCCTGCAGTTTGCGAGTTTTCGGGCTCGAGGATTTCTTCAAGTTCCAGCCATCGTGGCTCTCCTGCCTGGGCCGCCCGGGTGAGGCCGGCCATCTCGATCTCACCGGCAAGTTCCACTCGCAGTGCTGAATCTTTGGCGAGTCGGTCGAGCAGGGATTTACGACGGGCAGGTGACAAGTTTTTGTTTTCGTGCCAGGCCGCGAGCAAATCAAGAAAGTCCTGGTCTTTGTCGAAGTTATTCATAAGACAGGTTCGGGCTCATCAGATTCCATGCACTTGCGCAGAGCTATGTGTGCCCGGTGACGTATTTGATAAATTGCATTGGGTTTTACCTTCAACTCTTCCGCGAGGGATTCCACCCGTACGCCATCAAGCCCGGCACGAATCAAATGTCGGGTGCGGTCCGGTAGTTTGGCAATACAGGCAAGCAGCTTGGCCATTCGTTCTTTTTCAAGCTGATTGGATGCTTTCATCATTTCTGGCTGTATGGCATCGGCAATGTCATGACGGAATTTATCCATGGTGTTGGCTCTCCCTTTTGTTTTCCGCCAGTGGTTGGTAAGTTGAAACTTGGCAATACTCAAAAGCCATGCCCGGAAGTTTGTTCCTAATTTGTACGCCGAAAGTTTTGAGAAAGCGACAAGGAAGGTCTCCTGGGCCAAATCCTCTGCATCCTCCAAGTGGTACACCCTTGCTGATAAAAACCCCCGGACCAAAAGACCATACTCTTTTACCAGCAAACGGAACCTGTCCTTATTTCCTTGCAGGACATCATGAACAATATTGTCGGGGTTAAACTTGGAAGAAGGCGAGGTCATTTAAGTTTGTAATGTCACCGTTCTTAAAAATCTTACTGCAAGGAATGAGCAAAGAGGAAAAAAGATCGCCCAAGAGAGTTTATCATCAGTTGCCTGGGTTTGCAGGTGACTGAAAGATAGAGTGTTCCTGAGAACGTTCTATTTGCAAAAGAGCACTGTCTATGATTTCGAAAGCGGATTCAATACTCTGATCAATATAGCTGAGGTACCATTCATTTTTCTCTTTGTCAAAACTAGGATAACCAACAAGTTCAAGTAATTGAAAGGTCCGGGGATCAAAGTTGTCCACTTCCACTTCATAAACAAGGGAAGGTTGATCTTTCAGTTTGCTCGATGGATCGTTGGGCTGGTTGATTTCAATGAGTACCCGGTAGGGCATTGAAGAGTTTTGCTCCCTGGGCAAAATATAATCTGCCGGGTCAAAGGAGCCGTTGGTGGTGGCATCAGAAATTGCATCTACCGATTCATTCAATGCCACTTTTTTGGCAGCGGCTTCTTTTTGTGCCTTTTCCCAGCCTTCAACTTTAAATGCCCAATAGGGTAGTTGTTGCCTGCTGTCATTTAAATCGGATGCATGTAAAGTTTTAATGTGATAGAGAGACTGGTTTTCCAACCAAATAGCCAAATGGGGCGGGTTTTCAGAGTCATAGCCGGGCCCTTTTCGTAAATCTAAAAGCATTTTGTAGCCCGGGTCCGGAGAGTACTTGTAGGTCATGCCATGATCTTCAAACCGGAAGAGGTCAAGGGCCGGTCCTAGATTACCGCTTAACCCAAGAACTGACTTGATCGGGGCAGGTTGGGAATAAAAAAGAGCGGTGCTAAGGGCCACAACGAGGACAACACCCAACGCAGTGCTGTGTTTGAAATACTTTTTGAGAGGAACAATATTGTTAATAATGTGACCTGTAACCACGGCAATAAAGACAAAGCCGGAGAGGGCGTGAAGGCCAATAATTTCAATCGAGAAAGGCTGGGTGAAGGCATAAACCCCCGAGACAGCCATAACCACAAAGAGTAGGGCATTGAAAAGGGAGGTTATCCGTCTTCTTTTCAAATCAGCCTAAGACTTGCCTGGAATAATGGCTTGGTGTTTACGGAGCAGGTCGTGGATATCACTCAGGGGGATATTGAGAGGGGTTGTGTCGGTTTTTGCTGCGAGGGCCGCGGTTGCCCCAGCTGCCTGACCCATGCCCATACAGGCAGCCTGTACCCTAAGTCCCGAGTTAGCCAGCCGGTCACTGCTGATACAACGCCCGGCAACAATAATGTTTTCACTCCCTTTCGGTACAAGGGCACTGAGGGGAACGGTGGGAATGATGCCTCTTTTTAGAGGCTTTGGTCTTACGCCTGTACGCGTGTGCAAGTCAACCGGGTAAAAAGCATAGGAGACGGCATCCTCAAAATGACGGCCGGAGGTGTAATCTTTTACAGTGATCAAGGTTTCTCCCAAAATCCGGTAGCTTTCCCGAAATCCAGTTTCAGGTTGGAGGTGCATGAGGCGCTTTTTCTCTTTTCTTACTTTTTCTAAAATTGATTTCCTTCCGGTCAGGTTGGCCAGGGTGGCGGTCCTTGAATTGGTGGAGTCGGCACCGTGAACATAGAGCCTGTGCAATTGATTCGTGGCTGGATTATGGGCATCCCCAAGTTTGAAGAGATAGGATCCCGGTTGCCTTTCCTCACCACGAAGCCTCTCATACCCCAGCAACCCGACAACTTCAGCACCCCCAGTACAGTCTACAATTTGCTTGCACAGTACCCTTCGCTTGGTGCCAAATCCCACACAGTCGACCTGCCACCCTTCCTTGGTTTTGGTAACCCGGGAGGGAAATTCATAGTAAGCGATATCCACACTGGCGTCCCTGCATTTTTCCTCAGCCAGTAAGGAAAAAATAAATTGATTAATATGGATTTGGTTGAAGTGGTGAGCCCGGGGAACTTTTGAGAAATCAGGGAACTTCCCGCCATCAAGCTCCACACTCTCTTTCACGAGTTCCCAACCGATCCCGGCAATCACCTGTTTGCCCCAGGCATCAAACAGTCCGGGGTAGGCGACCCCTCCGGTGGTGGTGGTGCCACCCAGTTGAAAACTTCTTTCAACCAACAAGGTCTTGGCTCCAGCCCTGCCTGATTGGAGTGCTGCGGTAATACCCGCAGATCCACTGCCCACAACCAGGACATCCACTTCGTTCGTAATTTCAGGATCAAATTCATCCCCTTTTTTTTCAACCGCAGCATGGCTGGTGGAGGTCACGCTTAAGCCAGCAATTGTTGAAGCCCCGAGTAGTGACTTTTGAATGAAATTTCGCCGGGGATTTTCTGGTAAAGGCCCGGAATTGTTTGGAGATGATTCGTTGTTCATGAAGAAAATAGTTTAGAATTACCGAATATATTTAAAAATACACCGGAGAACTTACGAGATTTTAATCAATTATTAGGAAACTGCTGCTGAAAAGCTGTTACTGCTGAATCGCAAAAAACTCTTTCAGTGGGTAGGCTTGGGTGTTTAGGTTTTTCATCTTATCCCAAAGTGCCTTATGGGGTTGGCCTTGTTCATCGATCACGCCCGCATTATTTCGACCATCCTGATATTTAAACCAATGCCATCCCACACATGATTTATTTTTCAGCAACCCCAGGGTGAAGTGTTCATAAAATTTGGCCCGGTCCTTCTGAGTCTTCACGGCAAAGCCTGCCCCAAATTGGTTCACGGGTAACCCGCTGTCTTCGGCCATGGCATACCATTCGGTAATGAGAATCGGTTTATTCGCCAATTCAGACCATTGAGTTATGCGGTCCTGTTCAGGCGTCCAACGGTGATAATAATTGACTGAAATAATATCGGCATACTTGCCTGCTGCTTCAAAAATGGCAGGAGAGTCCAAGGCCCGGCCATGGAAACGGGTTCCGAGGAACATATGATTTGGGTCGTGTGCTTTCAAAGCATCGTGGATTTTACGGTAATGCGTTTCTACCACCAGTTTCAGAAATTGGTGATTATCTTCCCTTGTCGGTTTTTTCCTGCCCTGGGCATTCATGAATTTATGTGCCGCAATATGATTGGGGTCATCCGGGGGATGATTGAGATAGCGTTGGACGATGCCTTTTTCCTGAAGAGAAAGTTCATTGTCAGAAAAATGACCCAATAACCAAGGGTCCTGGCTTGTGGCTTTGGCTTTGGCTAGGTGCCGGTTACAAAATTCACCAAATTCAGGATCAAAGGGAGAAATCACCATAGGCTCTTCAGTTGACGGGTATTTTTTCCTTCTTTCATTGCGATAGGAGGTAAACACATTCCAACGCAGGCAGTAGGGCATGGGTTGGTCTAATGCGGAAATAACCCGGGCGGCTGACCACGATCCTGCGGTATTAAAGCCCTGAGCTTTCAGATCCCCTACAACTTTTTCTCCCCATGCTCTATTTCCGGGCGTAGGCGGAGAGTCAGGACCGGCAATAGAGGAATTTACTGAGTTTATACCCATGGAAATGAAGGCATACCCCTCGGGATCAATAATCCACCAGTGGTCCTTGATGTAAGAGGTGTGGAAGAAACCGGTGGCACGGTATTTTTTCTTGGTCCAACCTCCGTATCGTCCCAGTGAAGTTTCTTGCGATGGCTTAAACCCCTCTAGCATTTTAAGAGAGTTACATTCTTCCCTGACAGGTTTATTTTTTTTCAGGATCTCCACATAATCCTGCGAATAGGCAATACTCACCCAAAAGAAAAGGTATCCCAGGATCCGATAAATCATGGCGTTAGGATAAGTTTGAGAAATGGAGTAAAAATAAAGGAGGCTATGCGATTAATTCTTTTACCACCCGTGAATGGTCCACACCAGTCAGTTTCCAGTCGAGTCCCTGGTGCTTAACCGTAAAAAATTGATGCTTGATTCCCAACAGGTGAAGCATGGTGGCATGCATGTCGTGGACATGTACCTTGTCTTTGATAGCGTGATAGCCGAGTTCATCGGTTTCTCCATACCCAAACCCTCCCTTGGTTCCACCACCGGCCATCCACATAGAGAAGCCTTTTATATGATGGTCCCGTCCAATTTCCCCCTTTCCCTGATACATCGGAGTCCTTCCAAACTCGCCGCCCCAGACGACAAGGGTGTCATCGAGCATGCCCCTTTGTTTGAGGTCCTGGATAAGTGCCCATGTGGGCTTATCGGTTAATTCACAGCATTGCCCCATATATTTTTCCAGGCCTCCATGGTGGTCCCATCCGCGATGGTAAAGATGAATAAAGCGAACTCCTTTTTCGGCTAACTTGCGTGCAAGCAGACAGTTGGATGCATAGGAACCATCTCCGGGTACGGCTCCATACATATCCAGAATGTGCTGAGGTTCGCTCGAGGTATCCATCAGTTCCGGTACGGAAGTTTGCATTTTGAAAGCCATTTCGTAAGCGGCAATACGGGTGTCAGTCTCGGGGTCATTAATCGCCTGGTTTCGATGGCGGTCCAGGGCGGTGATGGTGTCCACTAGTTTTTTCTGATGGCTGGAACTTACCCCCTTGGGGTTACGGACATAATGGACTGGGTCGCCCGTGGAATTAAACTCCACACCCTGGAATTTACTTGGAAGAAAACCGGCCGACCATTGGCGGGATGCAATGGGCTGGGGATTGCGCCCGCCCACGCTTGTCATGACCACAAACCCCGGCAGATCTTCGGCTTCGCTTCCCAATCCATAATTAATCCACGAGCCCATGGACGGACGTCCGCTGATAGCGGTACCTGTGTTCATGAAAGTATGAGCGGGGTCGTGGTTGATCTGCTCGGTTACCATGGAGCGGATGATCGATATATCATCCGCCATTTTGGCCGTCCAGGGGAGGTAGTCACTTATGTACTGTCCTCCTTTCCCGTACTTATTAAACTTAGTAAGGTGTCCCTGTACCTTTAATTCCTTCCCCTGGAGTTGAGCAATCGGCTGGCCTTTAGTAAACGATTCAGGCATGGGCTGCCCGTGTAACTCGTCGAGTTTGGGCTTGTAGTCAAAGGTTTCAAGGTGAGAGGGACCTCCGGCCATGCATAAAAAAATGACTCGTTTAGCCTTTGCTTTAGGCAGAAGGAAGCTGGGCTTGAGGCCGTCTTTGGCAAGCAGCGAGTGAAGAGCGGCACTACCCAGGCTTAGTCCGGACCCAGCAAGAAAGGCACGGCGGTTCATATGATGAGCAGAATATGGAAGGTTCATCGTCTTAAGTTGGTTTCAGCGAGGTTAAGGATAGCCCGGGCAACGGGAGTCCAACTCTCAATTGAGCCTGGTTCCCGGGGGTCTATCAAAGCAGCCAGAGTTTTTCGTTCGAATGTATCCGGTGCCCTGGATACAGCATGCTGGAATGCATAAGCGATACGATCTTCCATGTTTGATCCTCCATGAGTAATAATTTTTTGGGCGAAGGATTTTGCCGCTTTAATAAAGGTTGGGTCATTAAGGAGAACAAGGGCGGCAAGGGGAGTATTGGACTGCGGTCGCTGAGCTGAGCACTCTTCCCGGCTCGGTGCATCAAATGCCTTGAGCATGGGGTGGAGGAATTGTCTTTGCCAGTGAACATACAACCCCCGGCGCCACATGGCTTTGCCAGTGTCGGGTTGGTATTTTCTGACAGGGAAGTTGAGGTGTCTGTAGTACCCGGAAGGTTGCAATGGTTTTACACTGGGACCCCCAATAACGGGAACTAATAGACCGCTAATGGCCAGGGTGTTATCCCGTACGAATTCCGCAGGTAGGCGCCGTGCTACCTGAAAGCTTTGGTAACCGGGCGGAGGAAGAGTGGATTGACGGTAGGTTCTGCTCAAAAGGATATCTTTGATGAAAGCCTTCAGGTCCCATTTCTTTTCAACAAGAGATAAGGCCAGGTTATCAAGTAATTGCGGGTGATCGGGTGGGGTGCCTTGGCCCCCGAAATCAGTCAGGTCAGGGGCAAGGCCTTTACCGAAAAAGAGATACCACAACCGGTTTGCCAACACCCTGGCATTGAGCAGCCCAATCCCATCTTGGGAATCGGTCAGCCAATTGGCTAAGTCAAGCCGGGTAAGGCGTTGATTACCGGATTGAATAATTCCGAGAAATTCGGGGACAGCAGGCAGTACAATAGGCCCACTATCATCCATCCAGTTGCCGCGGGGAAGAACGCGCATGGTACGGGGTTTGACCGCCCTGGAAATCATGGTCCAGCGTCCCTGGCTTTTCACTTTTACCTTTTGTTCGACTAGTTTGCGATAGCGGTCAATTGTAGCCTTGTTGGTTAGCTCAAGATACTTGAGTTCCAGTTCGGTAAGCTTCTTCTTCCAATATGCCTTCTTCTCTTTTTTCGCTTTCTTCAGTTCCTGAGTGAATTTTGATTTGTTGGCATCGAGCTCGTTGAATCTAGGCAGAATATCTTTGGGTAGGGCTTCGGCTATCTCCACTGCAAGTTTATCAATCCTAGCCTGCTGCTCCGAGGTGTAGATCTGAATTTCAGGAGGTCGCTTGGTGGGAAGAGAATTTCCGTTAAAACCACGGTCACCCAGGTCGGAAAAGAAGGACGCCAGGGCATAGTGATCCTTAATGGTGTAAGGGTCATACTTGTGATCATGGCACTGAGCGCAGCCGACAGTCGCCCCCATCCATACTTCGGAAACATTGCGTACCCGGTCGGCGGCATAGATTGCATCGTACTCCTTAAGCTGCAGGCCTCCCTCGTGAGTGGTCTGCAGGAGTCGGTTGTAACCGGACGCCACTTTTTGCTGAGTGTTGGAATGAGGTAAAAGATCACCCGCGAGCTGCTCCCGGGTGAATTGGTCAAACGGCATGTTATTATTAAAGGCATTAATTACCCAGTCCCGGTAAGGTGATATATTGTGGGGTTGGTCGCCGTGATACCCGACGGTGTCGGCATAACGAACCAAATCCAGCCAATACACGGCCATTCGTTCGCCAAAATGCTTGGAAGCTAGAATATTGTCGATTAAGGAGGCAAAAGCTGACTGCGACGGATTCTGCTGAAATTCTTTTACAACAACTGGCTTGGGCGGGAGACCGGTCAGGTCAAAATGTAAACGACGAACCAGGGTAACTGGGTCGGCATCAGGGGCGGGCTTTAGTTTGTTTTTTTCGATATCTGCAAGTGCAAATGAGTCAATCCAATGTTGGGACCATGTAGTGTTTTTAGTCTTGGGAGTGGGGTGGCGGATGGGATCGACATAAGCCCAGTGATCTGCCCAGACGGCACCTTCTTTGATCCATTGTTCAAGGATTTGTTTTTCTTTACTTGATAAGGGCTTTCCAATTTCAGGAGGGGGCATAACCTCATCTTCATCATCGGAATGTATACGATAAATCATCTCGCTGTCTTCCGGTACTCCCTCAACGATAGCCATGAGATCTTCATCCTTTGCTTCCTTTTCAATATCAAGTCGCAGGTTGGCCTTACGCCCATGCTCGTCAGGTCCATGACAGGAAAAACACTTATCGGAGAGAATCGGTCGAATATCCCGGTTGAAATCTAATAAGTTAGCCAGGCAAATCGAAGGAACTATTAATAGCGGTAGGAATCTTTTCATCTCAGGATTACACCTGTCTACCAAGGGGCGGGATTATTACAACAAATAATTCCTGATGTTATGGAAATATTATCAGGAGCCAACGACAGGTTTGCCGCTTTTTGGCGATCTTTTGTTTTGAATATGCTCTACTTGATCAGCCGGAAATTTAATGGCTTAGTGAACGAAGTCATTCTCATTCAGAAGATTTCTTTTTCCATCGTTCATTCGCTTTAAGTTTAATGAAATACTCTTCGGGTGGAGGGATAGGTAGTGGCTGAGGAAGACTGTATACTTCTTTCTTGCTTAGCCACATCCTTTTGCTGCCTTTCATTTCGTAAGTTTTAAGATACCCTTCTTTAATATAATCATTAATCTTATTCTTTTGCTTAAACCCTAAAATGGCAGCCGCATCCTTTAAACTAATTAAATCTTCTGTAGTGGATGTTGTCATATGATTGTATAAAATTTCTTTACTTGGTCTTTACCCGAACGCGGATGAAGATTTTGTCATGCCCGTCACTTCTGCCCTGATTGCTTCGGTAAACG
>CBFIFQ010000063.1:0-12590 GCA_965661905.1 Opitutales bacterium | reverse complement strand
TATATGGAATGCTTGGAAAAAAGGCTTTCGGTGATGGATTCAACAGCTTTCTCTCTCTGCATGGATAATAAAATGCCAATCCTCGTCTTTGATTTGGAAAAAGATCAATCGATCCGCACCGCTGTCTCCGGCGAATCGATTGGAACAACAGTGAGCTAAATACTCGCGAATCATTAACAACCTTAAATAGAAATTTACAATTATGGAAACTGACTCGATCTTCAACAAAATGAATCAGGACATGAACAAATCCATTGACCATGTCACACATGAATTTTCCACTCTGCACACCGGCAAAGCAAACTCGTCCATGGTCGAAAATATAACCGTCGATGTTTATGGCTCGAGCATGAAACTACGGGATGTTGCCGCAATCACCACACCGGATGCCCGAACTATTCAAATTCAGCCCTGGGATAAATCAACGGCTCAACCCATTGAAAAAGCCTTAATTGATGCAAAGCTTGGGATTACACCTATTGTAAATGGTGAGCTCATCCGCATGCCCATACCGGAGTTGAGCGGTGAGCGACGGGAAGAATTATGCAAAATGGCCCAAGGCTTTGCCGAAAATAGTCGTATTGGTATTCGCGCATCCAGAAAGGAAGCCATGGACGCCCTCAAAGAGGCCCAGAAAAATGGTTTGCCTGAGGACGATTTTAAAAGGTCAGAAAAGGAAGTCCAAAAAAATACGGACGATGCGGTTACCAAAATAAACCAAGCTTTAGCTGCGAAAGAAAAGGATTTACGAACAGTCTAAACTTTTCCTTCGCGAGCTTTTTATTCCATAGGCTTACCCCCCTAACAGACCCTGCCAGGATTCATTGATGAAAAAAATCGTTCTCAAACTAGGAACGGGTATCTTATCGGCTGGTCATGGCAATATCCATCAAGCCCGCCTTCTGCATCTGGCTCAAGGGGTCTCAACACTTCGGAAGATAGGTGTGGAAGTCATTATCGTAAGTTCCGGTGCAGTGGGCTTAGGCATGGGAAAGCTTGGATACAAAACCAGGCCAAACGATCTGGCGGAATTGAGAGCCTGTGCATCGATTGGGCAGTGCTTACTGATGAATGCATGGTCTAAGGCACTCGGTGAAGTTGGGATGATTCCTGGCCAGGTATTGCTCACCCGGGAAGATTTTAACCAACAGAGTAGATCAGAAAAGGTCAAAGAGACCCTACTCACGTTGCTTGAAAGACAAGTTGTTCCAATCGTGAATGAAAATGATTCGGTCAGTGATGAGGAAATTAAATTTGGTGACAACGATGTACTTTCTGCCCTCCTCGCTTCGTTGAGCGAAGCAGAAATGTTAGTTATTCTTTCAACCGCTCCGGGATTAATGACTCACAAAGATAATGGTAAGCTAATCCCTTTTATTGCTGAAATAACCCCTGCTATTGAACAAATGGCTCAAGGTACCAACAGCCCAACTGCGGTCGGTGGGATGATTACCAAAATCGATGCGGCAAAGGTGGCAACCCAATCAGGCTGTGCTGTTTTCATAGGTAGTGGCGAACAACCTGCAAACTTAGCCGAAATTTTTGAAGGGAAGGCCATCGGTACATTTTTTACACCTTGTGGACTAAATCTTAAGGACCGAAGAAAGTGGCTCGCTTTTTTCCCAAAGGCTCAAGGCACCCTGATCGTGAGCCCTGCATGTCAAAAAAATATCATCGAGAATGGAGGCAGTTTGGTCGCTGCTGAACTTTGCTCGATCGAAGGCCAGTTTGATCAAAACAATGTGGTTTCGATTAAAACAGAAGGTGGTCAAGTTTTTGCCCAGGGGGTGTCCCGTTTTAATTCCGCGGAATTGAAATCCCTGCAAGGCTTTTCAAAAGGACAACCGACGGTGCTTTCGGAGAGTGAAAAACAAACTGAAATTATAAATTGTGATCATTTGGCACCAACTTTCTGTTGAATTTCTGATTAATCTTGCTCGAGTGCTCATATTAAGTTGATACCTATTTCCCGTGTACGACTACGAAGACGAAGAAGATGATATTTTTGGGGCACCGTCAAAAGTATCAACGGCAGTGCCTGCCATTGATTTTCAAAAAGAATTAAACGAAGATCAGTTTAAAGCTGTCACCGCTCCAGATGGGCCTGCCTTGGTCCTTGCCGGAGCAGGTTCGGGAAAAACACGAACCCTTACCTATCGGGTTGCCTACCTCCTCTCACAAGGGGTCAGCCCGGAAGCTATTCTGCTGCTTACTTTCACCAATAAAGCTTCGAAACAAATGCTGGACCGGGTGGAAGAACTTACCGGCATTGGAGCTCATCGATTCCTGGGCGGTACATTTCACCATGTTGGCGGTCAGGTTCTTCGCCTCTATGGTGATACGATTGGCTTGCCTAAAAACTTCACCATTCTTGACGATGGGGATTCGGATGCCTTGTTAAATGAAATCATTCGAGATTTGGATCCGGATTTTTTTAAGGCCAAAGAAAACCCTAAAGCAAAGCCGATCAAGGGCGTCATAAGCTTTGCCCGAAATATTATGACAAGTGTATCGGAAGTGGCCCGTGGACGATACCCGGGAAATGCCGAACTCAAAGCAAAAATAGAATCATTTGCTCACCATTATCAGGCAATTAAGCTTCAAAGAGGACTGGCGGATTACGATGACCTCCTTGTCTATTGGCTCGAAGTGCTGCAATCCAACCCTGATGCCGCCACTTATTATCAATCCCGCTTCTCGCATGTTTTAGTCGATGAGTACCAGGATGTTAATTGCCTGCAGGCTCAGATTGTAGACACAATTGCCGCCAACCACCAAATTATGGCCGTTGGCGATGATGCCCAATGTATTTACACTTGGAGGGGTGCGGATTTGGATCAAATCCTCAGCTTCCCGGAAAGGCACCCTTCAACCAAGATTTTTAAAATCGAAACAAATTACCGGAGTTCGCCAGAAATTTTAAAACTGGCCAATGACATTCTTAAAAGCAGGTCGACCGAGGGTAGTTTCTCCAAAGAATTAAAACCCTCCAGACCGCACCAGGATCTCCCCGTGGTAGTGCCCACCATGGATGCCTACCAGCAAGCAGACTTTATTCTCTCCAAAGTCCAATCCCTCTATGATGAAGGCGTGCATTACGATGACATCGCGATCCTTTACAGAGCTCACTTTCATGCGATGGAATTACAGGTCGAGCTTTCAAGACGCGGTATTCCTTTCGTGATCACAAGTGGCATGAGGTTTTTCGAGCAAGCCCATGTGAAAGATCTTGTGGCTCAACTACGTTTCGTTGCCAACCCCAAAGACAACACCGCTTTCTTTCGTTTTGCCTGCCTACTTCCTAAAGTGGGGGAGAAAACAGCAGCTAAAATCATTTCGCTTGCTCAAAAGCATGCAGTAGCCAACCAGTGTACAACTATAGAGGCTTTGGATTCAACTGAGGTCCTTGCCAAAGTGCCTAAGGATGCCAAGGAGGACTGGAAAGAACTTGTAGAAACCCTTAAAAATATCGCCGTTCTCACTGCGACGGCAACCCCGGCTCAAATCGTCGAAGGTGCCGTTGCTGGATGGTACCAAGACTACCTACGGGCCACCTATGAAAATTGGCCGAGAAGGGAAGAGGACTTGGAAAGCCTCATTGATTTTGCGTCCAAATACGAAAATATTGCAGAAATGCTTTCGCAACTTGTTCTTCTAAGTTCTGAGTCCGGAGACCGGGTGGTTCGACAAGGGGAAAGATGCCTGCGCTTATCCACGATTCACCAATCCAAAGGCCTGGAGTATCCTCATGTATTTTTGATTGGTTTGGCGGATAGTCTTTTCCCCAGTAAAAGAGCCATTGATGGAGAGAGTGATATGGAAGAGGAGAAGAGACTTTTTTATGTGGCAACAACCAGGGCAGAGAAAACATTGCATTTAGTCTTCCCTATGCTTTCCAATCAAAAAGGAACACCTGTCCGGCTTATGCAGAGCCGTTTTATTAAAGAAATTGATGATTCCCGCTACGATCTTTTGAATGTGCATTCCTCTTTTGGTCCCGGGCGAGGTTTTTCGCAGGGGTGGAACCAGCATGGGTCGCGAAACAATTATGGCCGGGGGCCTCGAGGCCGTTCCTATTAAATTTTGGTCCCGCACGCTTTCTCTAAGGCGTGCCATCCAAGCAGGGCACAGTCATGCCTCTCACTAAAAAGCCGAATGGATTCGTAGACAGCCAACTCTCCCGGTAAGGCTTGATCTGTCTTTCCCTCAACATAGTCAATGACCTGGCCCACCAAAACTTTTGCATCGGCAAGGGCATGGCCATGTACATGACAGGCCATTAAAGACCCACAGGCTGTGGCTAAGGCAGAAGCTTGCATTTGACAACTTATACCCTCAATAACTCCGTCCTGCACCAGCAATTGAATGTCACAAAGATTACCAGTCTTTTGGCTGGTAAAGGAATTTTCATGAGAAAAGTGTACGAGTTTTTGGTTGTAATGAGGCCTGACAGCATGCTCCTCAACAATCTCTCGATGCAGAGGGTCTTCCTTCATTTAAAACTTGTTTTTCCACATCATTGACTCAACAGGTCGGGGACTTCTCTGGTTGTACTTAGCCGAAGATTTTGCCTGGTAATCTACTTCCACATCCCCTTCCACCCCAAAATAGATTAATTGGCCAATGGGCATTCCAGCATAAACCCGAACAGGTTGAGAAACAGAGATTTCCAGGGTCCAGTGGTTGCAGAACCCAACATCCCCCTTGCCCGCAGTTGCATGGATATCGATACCCAAACGACCTACACTGGACTTTCCCTCCAGGAAAGGAACAAACCTTCGGGTTTCTGTGTACTCCAGGGTAGAACCCAGGTAGGTTTTACCCGGGTTTAGCACAATTCCTGATGGGGAAATTTCAAAATGCTCCACCTGGTTATGTTTTTTGGCATCAATCACCTCATCCACATAGCAAGCCAGGTGGGGAGAAAGGTGAACATCATAACTATTCGTCCCCAGGCATTCACGGTCATAGGGCTCAATGACAATGTCACGGGATTCTATGGCGTCTAAAATAGATTGGTCGGAGAGGATCATTTCGGCAAAATTTCTCTTACATTTTAATTAATTAAGCCCTACCTTATTGAAATACAATTCCGGAACAAGAACAATGAAAGATAGAACCCTGTCTTCCGAAAAAAACTCAAAAAAAACCTCCCAGTTTCCCGGGAGGTTTTTTGAAAGCTTGCTTACGCAAAAGGCCGGTATATCCCAGGGGCTGGCACAGGGTATTCTCCATTTTCTCCAGGTACCACAGGAGGTGGGGTACTGAATGTATAATCATCAATACCGGGTGCATAATCCCTCCCCTTTTCCATAAGCTCATCCGCATTTATTTCTTTGCCTGAATAACATGCTTCGCGCCCAAGAATAGCGGTAAAGGTACTCATCGCACCATAATCAGCTTCATTGTAATAATCCCCTTTGTGAAGGGTTTCGATAAGGTCTTTTTGCTCCTGGTAATGACCATCGCTAGATCCCTGAATACGAATCGGGTCCCCTTTAAATGGTTCAATAAAACGAGCCACGGAACATGTACCCTTCGATCCATGGGCATACTCGGCAACATGGGACCATCCACCCTTGAGATGCCTGCCTTGGCTGTACATTTTTGTGCCATCAGGGAAAGTGTATTCCACAAATGTATGATCATAAATTTGAGATAACTTACGATCTCCCCCCATTCGCATCTCACTTCCACCCATACCGTTTGCCTTCACTGGGTACATCCCTTTGATCCAGCAACCAACATCGAGGTTATGGATATGCTGTTCACATATTTGATCTCCTGATGCCCAGGTGAAGTGGTACCAATTATTCACCTGATACTCCATCTCGGTCATGCCCGGTGTTTTGCCACGGTGCCAAATAGAGTTTCCATTCCAATAAACACGAAGGAGGTTAATATCTCCAATTACACCATCCTGCAGTTGCTTGACGCAACTTGTGAACCGTGTCTCATGTCGTCTTTGCAGACCAACGCCAACGGAAAGACCTTTTTCCTTGGCTACTTTGGCCGCTTCTAAAACACGCCTCACTCCGATCACATCACTGGCTACAGGCTTTTCCATAAAAACCTTTTTTCCCTGATTTACCGCATACTCAAACTGCTGAGGCTTGAAGCCTGGAGGTGTTGCAATGACCACCATATCCACATCCTCATTAATCGCCTGCTTGTAGCCATCGAGACCACCAAAGATTCTACCTTCAACATCAACCCGGTCTTCTCCATATTTCTTTTTAAAAGCTTCCACTTTTCTGGCAGCTTTTTCAGGGAATGCTTCGGCAACCGCTACAAGCTTAGTATTGCAGCGAATTCCTTTTTCCTTTTCCAAATCTTTGGGTGCATCTAATATTTGACCTATCGCACCTGTACCGCGTCCACCCAGGCCTATGGCTGCAACCCGGATGGTATCGCTTTGCAGATTTTCCCCTTTGGCTACATAGGGGAAACTTGCCGCCACTCCGGCAAGGGCGCTGGACCCGATAAACTTTCGTCGTGATACTTGTTCAATTTCTTTCATATTTTTTTAAGGTTAAGAGATGGCATGGTTAAATTTTATTGGTACGGGGTAAGCTTTTAGCGGAACCTTTCAAGTCACCCAAAGCCCATTGTATCCCATCGAGGAAATGTTGCAAAAGAAACGGCGTCCACCATGTGGCTTTGTTGTGACCAAAATTGGAATAAAAAATTCGGCCTTTCCCGTAAGACTTAACCCAGGAGACGGGATAATCGTTGGTGGGGGAATTCCCTTCTTTGCCCGACTTGATTGCATCCAAACCGATCAACACCCGCAATTTCGATCGATTGTAGTCCTTGTACTGATAAATTTCATCCGAAAAAGAAAATTCTTTGCTCGTGAAGGCTTGATTCACCGCGTGCTCAGGGTCTTCCACAATAAAAGGCCATTTCCCACCTGCATTCCAGGGATGACCCGCAAAGCAACCACCGATCATTTCTGTGTACTCTTTCCACTGCGGGGTTCCGCCATCAGAGGCGGCATGAAAACCCACAAAGGCTTTACCCTGTTTGATAAAATTAAGAATGGCCTGTCGTTGTTCACTTTCAGTAAATGCTTTTTGCACACGGGTACAGTTATTAAAAATAAGCAAATCGTAGGGAGACAAACCTTCGGGGGTAAACTTTTCGGTAGTGACTGTAAAATCTGCGGAAAAAATATTGGTTTTTTCCGCCATAATCTTCAATGCCTTTACCCCGGTGGGGATGGACTTGTGCTTAAACCCACTCGAATTGGAATAAACCAATGCCTTGAATTTCTTAGAGGGCACCGTCTGTAATTCCTCTGGCATAGCCTGGCGAATTTTCCGCTCTTCATCGACTGCCATAAGGGATGCGGAAAATACCGACAAACAGGAAAAGCATAATATTATCAGGGAAATCTTCATAAAGGTACGACTCCAACAAGGAAGGGGTTTCAAGGCAAGAAATATGTATTCCTCTATAAAAAATTATTTGCCGAGCCCCCCCCGAGGAATCATTTGCATTCCGGGCATACACCGAAAGCCTCCATCACATGACTCAGTTCAACAAAACCAAAATGAGCAGCAACTTCATTTAATTCCTTTTCCATGCAAATATCAATCCGTTCAGTCTTCCCGCAACCTCTGCAGGTAAGATGATGATGGTGACCCTGGCCATGACCCAGGCAATAAACCTTTGTCCCATTCTCACGTACCCCTAGTTCTACAATCTTAGCCTTCTCAAACTGGTCTAGGCATCGATAGGCAGTAACCAAGTCACAGGCTTCCCCCTCAAGAGCTGCATGGGCCTCTTCTGCTGACATCGGAACCTCTGCCTCGGCCAAAACTCTCAAAATTGATTTTCGCTGATCGGTAATTCGTAATCCTTGTTCGCGCAGACGTGTAATCGCTTCATCAATTAATGGAGTCATCCGAAAAGTAAGGCTCAAGCACCCCTTTTGATCAACCTATAAAATAGTCGATTAATAATTCCTCTCTCCTTGGGCACTTTTAAAATAAAACAAAAAAAGAAATTGCTTATTTCTTCCAAAAGTAACCAGCTTAATCTAAAGGTTCAAATTTGCCACAAGTACAATTTCTGACTAACAAATTTTTACTCATGGATATTATTGAAAAGAACCAAAAAAGGATGGTGGAACTTGCAAAAGAGAATCCCAAACTTGCCAAGCAAACTGAAAACCTTGACTGGAATGAATTAAGGAAAGCCCTGGATCAATGCCTTTCCCCCTCTGGGGAGACAAGTATACCGCTTGAATACGGACCAGCTTCTTACCTGCCGATCTCACCGGAAAGCCCGGATCAAAAAGCACAATACGAGAAAGCATTCAAGCACGGTGAACAGCTTATTAGGGATGGTAAGACCGCCACCTTTACAGTCGCTGGAGGGCAAGGCACCAGGCTTGGATATGATGGGCCCAAAGGAACCCTGCCGGTGAGCCCCATCAAAAAGAAACCCCTCTTCCAACTATTCGCCGAGCAAATACTTGGAATGTCTGAAAAGTATGGGGTAACCATCCCATGGTATATTATGGGCAGCCCTTTAAACTTAGAGGCAACCCATGCACATTTTGAAGAAAACAACTATTATGGTCTGGGCAAAGAAAACATAAAGTTCTTTGCCCAGGGTGTGATGCCTGCCACAGATTTCAATGGGAACCTTCTGCGTACATCTGAAGACAGTCTCGCCTTTTCGCCAAACGGACATGGAGGTTCCCTTAAAGCCTTGATTGATTCAGGTTCGATTGCGGACATGGCAGATAAAGGAATCGAGCATATTTCCTATTTTCAGGTCGATAATCCATTGGTTAGCGCGATCAACCCCCTATTCATTGGATTGCATGATCTAGATAAATCCGACATGTCCAGCCGTTCTCTCACCAAGACAGGGCCATTCGAAAAACTGGGTAACTTTGTTGCGATAGGTGAACGGGTTACGATCATAGAATATTCCGACCTTCCCGAGGAAAAGGCACTGGAAAAAGAAACATGTGGGCGGATCAAATACAGAGCGGGAAGCCCGGCAATCCATATCTTACGACGGGATTTCATCGAGCAGTTTGCCAGTGGCAAAATTAATCTGCCCTATCACCGGGCGGAGAAGAAAGTACCTTTTATAACGGATAACGGTGATCTGGTTAATCCTGAAAAGCCCAATGCCATCAAATTTGAAACTTTTGTTTTTGATGCCCTGCCTTTTGCTAAAAATCCTTTAATTCTCGAAGCAGAAAGGCTTGAAGAGTTCTCCCCTGTCAAGAATATGACAGGGACTGATTCCCTCGAAAGCTCACAAGCTGACCAGACCCGGAGAGCTCACAAATGGCTTTCTCAGGCAGGATATAAAACGAAGGATTCCTCTATCGTTGAGATTTGCTCTTTTTCATACCCAAGCGCCCGTGATCTTTTAGAAGCAGATCTCAGCGATCATGATTTAAACGCGAATAAAATCTACATTAACAAATAACCAGTAAATGATCGGCTAGAGAAGCTACTTCATTATGCTCACTAAGGTGAGATTAAAAATTTGCCAGAAGCTCGGAGAACGCTTGAGGAATCTCATGAAAACAAAAGCCCGCGTCAATTGAAACCGCATGGCCATACTTTAAAAGTAGTGAATGCCATGTTCCTTACGCGACTCGCATCGTTTAGCAAATGGCAGAACCCCAAAACCTAGGCTGAGCGGACACAAAAAGAAAGCGATGATCTGTCAGCTTTTTTTTCGCTTTAAGCAAAATGTAAAAAGCAGGACAGCTGTAAAAATGAGCCCCAGTACAGGAGTTTCAATTCCACATACAAATTGATCTCTCCATATAATTTGTGTCTGAGTTCCAAGCTCTGGCATTCCTTCGACCAAGGGGATTTCTTTTTTTTCGCCGACACTTGTTTTCCATAAAGAAAGGCGGAGACCATCCTGAACCCAAACCCAGAAACATAGAATACCTGGTATCAATGAAAATACCACTTTTCTTGCCATATGTGAAAGATTCAAACCAAGTTGTTTTTTCCCTCACTGGAAACTTCTTTTTTTCCTACCTGCACCTGTTTATTTTTTTTGGGCAGAATAGAAATTCTGAATATTCCAGCTGACAAAAGGCAGCTGCAAAGCAAAATCATGAAAGGTTCTTCCCAGTGCTTTCTTGAGGAAAGCAAACTTATTACATAATCCAAATTATCCCCGGCAACATAGCTGTAAGAACCAGGTTCGGTAAGATAAAAAGCTGCCAGCAGAAAAATGGCTGCGTTTATTAAAAAGATTCCTTGGATTACTCTTTTATATTTAACCTCGTCCATAGTTAGTCATCACTGAATGAAAAGCTGGTCCGAATGTAAAACAAAATGCAAAGGTATATTCTTCTCTTAATTTGAATCAGGGCTTGGTCAGACCTGATTCTCTTCGATCCACAAATTCATCCAATACTTTTTGATCATGATTGATCGCCCGGTAGGTGCGAACATCGTTTTCGATCACCACTTCGATCACATGCATAGTCGGCGAAGCCTCTTCCACATACCATAAGCCCGAGGCATCAAACGACCGAGTCCTTACCCCCCAGGCACCGTCTCCGATATAGAGGGTCCCGGATTCGTTGACTTTGCCTCCCTTGATCAGTTTCGACCGCTTGTATATATGGTGATCATTCTCGAAAGCGGCATCCAGGCCATATTGATCAAACAAGGGTGTCCAGTGCTGGCGGATCAACTTGCTTAGGTCGTTGCCCAGCCCCCCCTTGACAATCCCGTAGGCGGGAAAGTGGTAGAGGGCAAAGAGATGCTTTTTGCCCTGCCTCGCGGAAAGAGATTGCTTCAGAAAATCGACCTGCTCCTCCACTGGGCAAGTGTGGTTGCTGTTAAGTACAATGACAGAAAGGTCCTCATACAGGTCCACACAGTAGGTTGGGTTATTTTCCTCCGGGAAAGGAAAGAGGTTAAAAAAGAGCGGCGCTTTTTCTGGGATTTGCCCATACCCGCCGATGACCTCGTGGTTGCCGATGGCGACGACGAAGGGAATGGACAATCCGTCAGCTCGGCGGGCATGGTCAGCATAGATTTCAATCCAATCGAGCCAGCGTTTCCAGTCCTGTCCATTGGCGTAGGCCAGGTCTCCACCGAGCAAAGCGAAATCGGGTGATAGGGAAGCCATCGCCTCAACTCCATCCTTATGCCACTCAGGCTTGTGCATCATGTCTCCACCCGTGACAAAGGAAATGCGTTCCGGACGTTTGGCCGGCAGGGTGCGTGCTTTAAATGCCTTCTTTCCCAACTTTACACAATACACCGTGTCAGGTTGTAAGCCTTTGAGTTCAACCTGGCACACCTCCACATCGGCATCCTTGAGCGAAGGCAGGGAGAACCGCCCATTCTTTACATCGAGGGCAAGCCCCCAAAAAGAAACGGTTTTTTCGTAGAAGGATTTCCTTCGAATCACCGCATTTCGGTTGATCTGCCCCCCCTGCTTTCCCCACTTAAAATCAGTCGGCTCATCCTCTTCCACCAACCAAATGACATTGAGAGTGGTGGATGGGGAATCCGTCCAGGTAAACAGGGCCTCCTCAATACCCCGGCGGGCCTGAGAAGAGTGAATAAGGAGGAGAGAAAAGAGGAAAATAATCAAGATGGGTTTCATCGACATGTTGGGTTTAATGGTTATCTCCATTTATGGCAAAAGCGGAAAACCGGCAGGCATAACCAATTGAATTTTGGTTTTTTCGATCGGTGGTTCGCAGGGTCAGGGTATGTTCTCCGGCGGGCAATTTCTTCTCGAGCATATAGATCCATGGAATATGGAGGTTTCGGCTCCACTTGGTAAACTGGTCGAGTGATTTCCACTCTCCGCCATCCACCTGCCACTCAATGATGCCGACATCAGGACCAGCCACCATAGGTAACCCAATTGCGGTACCGGTAAAGGTAACCGACAACTCCGCACCCGGCTCCACGGCCTCGAGGTAATCAAGCCCGCGGTCATGCTTTCGTAAACTCCCCTTTCCAGAGCCCTGCCAGTTTTTCTCCAGTTTCCATCCACCTTTGATTTGGGCGAGGGATAGCGGATACAATCCCGCTTGGTCATAGGAATAGGTGTCGTATCGCCGACCGGTTTTGTGGGGCGACAACTGCCCGGCAACCGGACCAGCCCATGCCCGGTCAAATAAACGATCAATCATCCCAGCATAGGCTTGGTGCCCGGAAGGTTTTGGATGGCAGCCGCCAAATGTTTGCCTGGAAATTTCTCCGCTCTCAAACCAGGCCGTTACCTGGCGTGCCTGATCAATCGCATTAATGCTGTGCTGCAGGGCAATCCGGTCGAGGGTGGCAATTTGCCAGGGCATTCTGCCCTCACCATACGATTCAACATAGGGCATGTCATACAGATACTGGGCGATAATATCGACATGAGGGTTATGCCTCCGAGCCTGTAGAATGATTCCCTCCACAGCCTTGGTAATATCCTCACGGGTGCGCCCGTTGTGCAGTTCATTGACCGCGGATTCGATGAAAAGCAGATCGACCTTTCCTTTGAATAACACATCGCGGTGCAAACGGTAAGCACCATAGGTGGAATCGGTTGAACCGATCCCAGCATAAATAAATTCGAAC
>CBFIFQ010000062.1:0-12593 GCA_965661905.1 Opitutales bacterium | reverse complement strand
CACCACCGAGGGTAATTTCACCGTAACCTTGCTCAATGTGTACGAAGATTTAGACCAGGATGGGATCGAGGATCATCTGGATGACGATATAGACGGGGATGGCTTTACCAATGCGGAGGAAATAACTTATGGTTCCGATCCAAGGGATGAGAATTCAGTAGCTGACACCCTGCCCACTGCCCTCACCTTGGACAACCTGCAAATCTTAGAAAATCAACCTATTGGTACGGTTGTGGGCAAGTTCACTGTTATCGACCCCGACCCCGATGATGTTCATCGAGTGATGTTTAGTCAGCTTGATCAAAATGATTCCCACAATCATCTCTTCATCATTGACGCCAACAACAGCTTGCGCACCGCGATGGTCTTTGACTTTGAAAATAACAGTTCCAACATAATACTTCGGGTCAAAGTCAGGCAGGGACAGGTTGAAGTGCTTCGGGAGAGTTTCACCCTTTCCCTCCTTAATGACCCCACGGATGATGTGGTGACAGATAACAACGGGACTCAACCATTTGTTGATCACAATGAAACCTCGGATGACAACAACACCCAGCACCCGATCCATGACGGAAATGGCTCAGTCGATGGGAATCATACCCTACCTACCTGGGATGATCATAACAATACCAAAGATGACAACGGTACCCTACCCCCGGTTACCGATCCGGATTCTGACCAAGATACCAACCCCTATGCATGGATACCGATTATTCATACAGATCATCCGCAAATACTGGAGGATGGACGGATTCAGTTATCTGGGCGGGTACTTTACGATGGTGGAGGCACGATGTCGGAATTTGGCTTCCTGCTCTCCCCCACCCTGCGTATCCCCCTGAACTCTCCTGACACTTTAAAATTGGAGGCAAATGGCACTGCAGGTTCGTTCACTCTCATCATCCCTGAAAGCCCCTACGCTCGAAGGCTATATGTACAGGCTTACTCCACCAATGAAGCAGGCATGGGGGTTGGCCAACGCAGACGGCTAAAGATACCAGAACCTCCGGCAAAATGGTGGGGCGAGGCACTCCACGGAGAAGGAGGTTGGTTAGAATCTCCCTGGTTTGGTGCTTTTAAATACTACGAACAGGGGTGGCTTTTCCATGCAGAACTGGGTTGGCTGTATTCTTCTCCTGTCGAGGATGGAGTCTGGCTCTGGGGGAGTGATAACCAATGGCTTTGGACAAAAGATGGAATCTACCCCTATCACTATCGCTGGAATGATGCCGCATGGGGAATCTGGCAAAAGACTGCTAAAGGTAGTATCCGCACCTACAATTACGGTACGGGCGATTACGAAAACTAAACTCTTCTTGCCTTGGGCAACTTGAGCTTGCAGCGGAGCTTCACATTCGCAAAACATAGCAGAGTGATCCTTTACTTCAGGTCCTTCCCTGTCTTCTTCCTTCTCGCTTCATGCCTTGTACTTTGGGGAGAGCAACCCGGTGGTTGGAAAAAAATAAACCAGACCCGGGGCATTGAGGTATATGAAAAGAAAGTGGGCGAACATTTCGCTTTTCGGGGAATTGCGACCCTTGAAGGAAGCACGGAAAAGGTAGTGAGCATCTTACACAACCCCGAGTGCTGGAAAAACTGGGTGGATCATCTAAAAAGTGGGAAACTTCTGGAAAAAAAATCAGATTTTCACTGGGTATTCCGCCAAGTCATAGCGACCCCATTTCCCATGAAAGACCGGGAGGTGGTG
This sequence comes from Opitutales bacterium, assembly GCA_965661905.1. GTDB lineage: Bacteria > Verrucomicrobiota > Verrucomicrobiia > Opitutales > Seribacteraceae > Seribacter. The sequence goes on along the minus strand of CBFIFQ010000062.1, from coordinate 10,885 downwards.
TACCAGTCTATCGTGTCCCGCACTGGCCCGAAAACAGTGCAGGTCGAGATGAAATCGATCGAACACCCGCAAGCCCCACGCGCCAAAGATTGGATAAGGAGTGAGATTGTATTTACCCGATACCAAGTGGAACAAATCAACTTACAGCAAATAGGGGTGACTTTTGAAAACCTTTCAAAGCCAGGTGGTGATGTACCCAGGTTTTTAAGCAACTGGGCATCCCGCACCTACCCCATCACTATCCTCGAAGGACTTCAACGGGAACTTAAAAAGGAAGTGCACAAAAAAGCCCCTCTTCCTTGATCTGGAAGAGAGGCTGAAAAGATTATTTTACTTAACGAAGGTGACGGAAAGGAGAAACCTTGGACTCATGACCGGATGGCTTCTGTGTTCCTTCTTGAATATTTTTCAATTTGATCACCTTGATCGCTCAATATTCGCTTAGCTCAACTTTCCTGGACAAAGCCAACGAGGGAGGAATTTTCGGATGATAGAGCATCAGTTGTGGATCCCACCATGCAGGTGGGAAATCGTACGGCATTTTGAAAGGCTCCTTGTTCGGTTTTCGATACTTGGTTTGAAAGAATTTCCCTTGGTTCATAATTAATTTCCCCTTTTACTTGATTGACGATTTGGTTGAATGGCTTGGCTGGCTGGAATGATGAAATTCCTACCTTGTCCACGCTGTCCCTCGGTCTTTGATCTTTCCACCCGTTTCCTGAACCTGAGCCCCCCCATGAAGATGCATATGCCAAGCTCCATGTGGGACTCCTCTCTTTCTGTCTCATGTGAAATAACATGATATTGTTCCTTTCGTTAGTGATTGATTTGTGTGAATAGCCTCCCCGCAGAGGCTTTGAAAGGTATGACAACCCCAAGAAAGTAATCGTTCAGCTTGGGTTGATGTTGTTACATAAAAGATACCATTTACAAGATTAGCACCTTGCATCTTTTCCAACCGGTGAAATAAAATCCCGATAAGCACCACACCCAAACAAAGCTCATGAAGATCCGTTTTGCAAATTTTACACTATTTTTTTCTCTCCTATACCGTTTATTTCGATTCACCTGGGCAACGAATGAACATGAGCAAGAACTTTGAAATCATATCAATTTCTCCAAACGGCCAGATCCAAAGCGATGAAGCCTGGTGAATGCATTCGATTTATAAGCCGATTTTGCTTAGTCTTGGTTTTAAGCTTTTCCGCTGGTTGCCTTTCTGAAACTCCAGAAGAAGTTCTTCAGGACTGGATAGAGGACGGCTGGGCCCAGGTGGCCTCTCATGGAGAAATCGGAGAGATAACAAGGCATGCCGTGCTCCGAAGCAAACAAGCCCAATCCATAGAAGCTTCCTGGGTGGAACGCGGACGTAGGAAAACAAAAGTTTATTCCCAGCGAACCCACTATCATGCCATCCTTCGATTTTTCAAGGAAGACGGAGATCAGTTTGCGGTGGTGGTTAAAAAGAGAAAATAAAAAAGGCGATGGATTTCTCCACCGCCTTTTCAGGTTAAAGAACTAAGTCTCGATTACGCTGACAACGCTTCCTTTGTGGTCTTGATGATCACAGCGGCAATCCTGTAAGGGTCACCGTTGGATGCTGGACGACGGTCCTCAAGGCGGCCTTTCCAGCCATCCTGAATAGTACCGACAGGGATACGGATCGAAGCTCCACGGTCAGAAACACCATAACTGAATTTGTCTATGGACTGGGTCTCATGCAAACCGGTTAGGCGTTGGTTATTTTCTGCACCATACACTGAGATGTGACGATCGATGTTTTGACCAAACTCCTCACAAATCTTTTTGAAGAGTGCCTCTCCTCCTTCGTCACGCATCGCAGCGTTCGAGAAATTGGCATGCATACCGGATCCATTCCAGTCCCCTTTCACAGGTTTTGGATGAAGGTCGATCGCGATTTCGTAATTTTCAGCAGTACGTTCTAGCAAGTAGCGGGCAAGCCAAATTTGATCACCGGCGGATTTGGCTCCTTTGGCGAAAATTTGATACTCCCACTGGCCCATCATTACCTCAGCATTGATACCTTCAACATTGAGTCCAGCTTCCAAGCAGAGGTGTAAATGCTCGTCTACAAGATCGCGGCCCTTGGTGTTTCTGGCCCCAACAGATGTGTAATACGGACCTTGTGGCCCCGGAAAACCGTCTTTGGGGAAACCAAGTGGAAGGTTGGTCTCAAGATCGATCAGGGTATACTCCTGCTCAAAACCAAACCAAAAATCATCGTCATCATCATCAATGAGGGCTCGACCGTTGGACTCATGAGGAGTGCCGTCGGAATTAAGAACCTCACACATGATAAGCCAGCCATTGCCACCGAAACGATCAGGATCGGGGATAATGCAGGCGGGCTGCAAAAGGCAGTCAGAGGCATCACCCGAAGCTTGCTCGGTGGAGGAACCGTCAAAAGACCATTGCTTACAGTCTTCTAATTTACCGCTGAAATCTTCAACGATCATCGTTTTACTACGAAGGCTCTGCGTTGGCTTGTAACCATCGAGCCAGATATATTCTAATTTATGCTTACTCATGTGTGTATTGTTATACGCTTAGGATGAACTTTACTTGGAATAAAGCCAAGGAAAGAAAGGGTTATTTACTCACATTAGCAAAACAAATGCCAAAGAGCTCAATGGCTGCAAAAGTGGATAAAATTTAACAGGAGTTACCTAGTTGTTTAAAGGGTTGTCAGGGGCCTCAGTAAGCAAGCGTAATTCAAGGCTCATACCACCCACAACCCTCTTCCAGGCTTCCTGCTCGTTCTCCATTTCAGTAAAAAGGTCATGGTCAAGGGAGGAAACAAGCCAGGCAGTTTCCTCAAGTTCATTTTCCAACTGCCCGGGTGACCAACCAGAGTGACCAAGAAAGCAGGCAACCTTTACATCCTCGCTGTTTTCCTGAAGGGATTTTACTTTATCGAGATCAATACCAAAATATAACTTGAAAGATGAGGGTTGCTTCGACCACTCCCATGCCGCCACAATAATTTTATCAGTCTCAACCGGGCCACCTTCAAATACGGGGATAGAGCCATAAGGGTTATTCTTAAATTGATCATCCAGCTCATCAAGAGTACGGTTTAACGGACGGTTAAGAATGACACCGATGGTTCCCGACTCCTCAGAATGAGCAGACAAAAAAACAACTGACTTGTGAAAACTGGGGTCCTTGAGGCTTGGATGAGAAAGTAATATACTACCCGACAAACAAGTCTGCGTTTTGTAGCGATGCGTTAAATTCATTACCGGTGTAAGTAATTCAAAACATTTCTAAGAAATACAAATATAGCAAGAATTTCCGAAAAATTCTTGGTGAACACCTAAACTCTTGAGGAAGCAAGAGCAGGAAAACAAAGCTAGGCGACTTCAGCTACTTCAGAAGATTTGGAAATCTCAATGGATTCATCCTCAGCTTCTGTCGATTTTGAAACATCTTCCACTTTCCCGGGAATGCTGGGTGGTGCGGTTGCTTCGGCATCGCCCCATTGTTCATCGTAAAGTGCTTTAAGATGAGTGAAGACTTCGATAATTGCCTCATCTTTTTCAATTTCAAAAAGCTTGAGAATAAGCTCTTTATTATTTCGTAACTGTAACCTCTTCCCGAGAGTTTCCATGCCACGATAGCTATTGATAACATCCCTAGCTTCTTCCTGTTTCTCCAATATTCTTTTAGCTTCCCGATATGTAATGCTCATGATTTTTCCTCCATTTGAATTTGATTCATGTACGTTACGACGAAGAAAAATATCTTCCCCCCACGCATCCACACTTTCTTAGATAGAAAAGCTTACCAAAATGTTCGATATAAATCGAATAATTGTGAATAAGTTTTTGCAGAGGCAAGTCACTGCGCCACAATTCAATGTTCAAATTTCGGCCAATTAGAAACGGACAAGCAAACTTTACCAAGAAAATAAAAGACCATGCTCATAAAGGCAACCTGCCTGCCCCTTCTTAGCATTTTCTTGCTCTACGACGCTTATTTCCAATCCGTAAGGATGATTAAGTGATGCATCTAATAAAAAAAAAGGGAGTCCCTGTATGGGCACTGTTCAACTATTTTTTATAATTTCGATAACGCTTTTTAAGTTGGCAATCTTAGCACTTAATTTGGGCGAAGTTCGTCGGAAATAATTTTCATTGAGTACAAGTCTCACCCGATTACGGGAAGAAACAAAAGAAACATCTACACCCTTTTGCGTCACAAGCTCCCGGTCAAAAGCAAAGACAACAGCGCTTGGAGAATGCTTTCTTATCGTTTCCAACTTTAAGTTGGCATCAGGCATCAGCACAATAACTTGAGCCCCTTTTTTGAGTTCAGCCAACGCATTTCCATTCTCAACATGGGACGTCTTTACAGAAATTCCTCCAATTTTTGTATCACTCTGAGAAAGTAAATATTGCAAAGAAGCAATAAAACCGTTCCGTTCGGCACCTATAACCAAAATCTTGGGAGATTGCCCCGCAACCGGAAGATGATCCTTGTTCCATCTCGTATAGTTAAGTAAGTGGGTTAGGTAAGTGGCTTGTACCCGGGCCTCCCTTCTTTCTAATTCTTGTGCGTATGTATTGGGAATAATCGTTCCAGTAAGTCCAAGTAGCAGAACCAACAAAGGTGTATTGAGCCATGTGCGAGGCCTAGGTTTAAATCTGTTAAAAAAAAGAACCACGAGAATTAAAATTCTTTAGTAATGCTCAACAGAAAGGTTCGCTCAACTTTGCCTGGCTCGACATCCAGGTCGTTGTACATATTCTCCGGATGGCCTGAGTCCAATAAATCCCTCCCAAATAAGCCAATTTCCCAGTCTTCCTTCAGCCTCCAAATAAGGCCGAGGTCTAATCGTAAATAATCATCAATCGGAATTTCGTTGTAGGCCGATGGGATAATACGGTCATCCGTGTAGTAAAGATTCTGTGAAAAAAGTAAATTATCCCGCAAATTGATGTGGGAAGTCAGGTTTGCCATCGACTCGGGGAAATCATCCTGCACCACTCCATCTTTCTTGCCTTTGGAATAGGAATATCCACCCTTCAAGTGCCAAGTATCGGAAGCTCGGTAATCAAAAGTAAGTTCTCCCCCCGTCGTCTTTACATCACTCAGGGAATAAATAGGAGGACCGGAAAATACAGCATCCTTGGTGTTGTAATGATAAAAGGAAAGTTCAATTAACAAATCAGCACTAGGACGGGTCCGCCACCCAAGCTCATATGCATCCATTTGTTCATCATGATTTGCAGGATTGCCTGAAAAGGATTGGTTTGTCCAGTTGGAGTCAACAGGGTTCCAGGCTCTGGCATAGGAGACTTTAGTATATTGCTCTACCAAGGATGCTTGGCGGTAAGCTCGGGAATATGCTCCCCAAAAAATATTTTGATCATTAAGAGTATATGATATTCTGGCACCTGGTTGAAAATTGGATCCGCTTAAGTCACCATCCTCAAATTTAGAACCGATCGACAGAACCACATCATCAGAGAGATCAATCGAGTCCTGTAAAAACCCGGTAAACCGATCAAATTTAGTCGGGCTCGTGCCATATTCCAAGACAGGAATTGTCGAACTCAAAGAGTTTGTTTCGAGGTCAAAGGTCGGAAATGCCCATGGAGAAGTGACCACATCGTTTACATCAAAAGCCATGCGGCGGAAAGCCGCACCAAAAGACAGGTGGTGATTATCGCCCATGGGCTTGTTGGCACGAAAATCAAGATCGTATTCTTCCCGCACCCAACTGTGCCCGATGTGACCAAGCGAGGTATCATATAATTCTGCATAACCAGCAAGAGACCACTCTAAATCATTATCCGTAATCCCAGATAATTTGGCACGCAGATGTGAGCCGTCCTGAGGCATGTCTTCATAGTTTTCATACCTGACAAAGCCGGCAGGAAGTTCCATTGAGCTAACAGTTTCTGCAGGCCAGTTAGTTGTGGCCATCAAACCAGGAATATTAACTGCAGGAATCAACTCTGGTTGCCCTGGGATAGTGACTGGGGCAAAATTTTTATAGAACAACCTGGCTGTAAGATCCATCACATGATCAACCCGTCGGGTGGCAAAGCCTCCAGCAAAAGTGAAATCCAAGTCCGGGCCCAAAGATTTATCATACCGGAAACCGGCTTTACGGGCATAACCATCATCCCTGGCAGGAAGGCCAGACATTAGTTCACCCTCCGCATATTCCTGGTCTCTTATCCAGACACGGTAAAAGGAATCATCACTAATTTTCCCCCCATGCACATATTCTCCAAGAAATGTGCCATCATCCTGCATGATCAGCCGAACGCTATTTCCCTGAGTAGCAGCAGCGTGCTTGGTTACAACATTGACAACCCCGCTTACTGCATTGGTCCCCCAAATGGAAGCTCCAGCCCCTCGAATAACCTCCACTCGATCAAGAATAGCCAAAGGCACATCTTCCGTGGTCCAGTTTATGGTGCCACCCATGCGTTGCAATACCTCCCGACCATCAACAAGAGTAAGGAATTTCTCAGTCGCCGACCCGCTGAAGTTACGCATCGTGACAAAATCATCGTAGCCAACCCCTCGGGTGACATGCATGCCCGCCACATTCCGGAAAGAATCCACCATTAAGACATGACCATTTAAGCTAATATCCTCAGGCCGAATAACATGAACGGAAGCTGGGTTTCTCCAGTGCTCTTGCTCATAACCCAGTACGCTACGGATGGGAACACGGCCTAGATCACGGAAATCAAGCTCAAGCAATCTTTTTAGTTCAGCTTTCTCAAATGTGCTTAATGTTGCATTATTTTCACTTTCAGAGAAAACATCAGATCCCAACATCGCCATCAAGCAATACAGAAAGTAAAAGCAGATATGTAAGATCTTCTTTAACATTGGTGAGAATTATTATTTAAAAATGCAAGAAATTGGCAATTTAATTTTAGATAAAAGGCTACAAACCTTCCTGTTTCACATAAGTCAGATAAGATTCAAAATGGTCAAGACCATTAGTATTTATGCATAAAAAAGGGCCTCCCGTTGGAGGCCCCTTTAGAAAATGTTAAAACTGAGTGGTTTAGGTTATGCAGAAACCACATCAATCATTGATTTGAGGATGGTATTCCAAGTAGACGGGTTTTCCAGCGTAGCGTTAGAAAACATGCAACCATCCCAACAGATGTGCTTCATTCCACGATTCTGGAAGTCTTTCAGCCAGTACTGAGAGCACTTGGTTATATCCAGCTTGCCATTAGGGTCATCAGCAGGGCAATGCTTCCCGGTCTTGTCATGTGAACCAGCACCATGCACTTGCCCGTCATTTTGTGCTACATGAAAGTCGATAGTCCATGGGCGGAGTTTGTCGGTCATTTTTTCATAAGCCGCATAAAACTCCGCATCCGAATACCCATCATGCAATAAAGCATGCTCCGGGGCATTGTATCCCATGAGGTAGAGATACGTGTGAGCTAAGTCAGCCTGGAAGCCTAATGTCTCTGGCATACCCACTCCCTCGAGTAAGTCCAATACATCCTTCCAACTGTGCATACCAGCCCAGCAAATCTCACCTTCCACGGCCAAACGCTCACCATGGTCTGCAGCAATCGCGGCAGACTTTTTAAAAGTATCAATAATACGGGCCGTTCCCTCCCCCGGGTTGGCCTTCCACTTCTCCACACCAAATTCTGCAGAATCAATCCGAATAACTCCTCCTTTACGGGAGCCGTGTTCGTTGAAAATTTTAGCTACGCGGCAGGCAAATTTAACCGCATCCAAAAACTTTTCCTGCTGCTCATCTGTACCCATGGCTGAATCGCCCACGGTACCCGGCCAAATCGGTGCAACTAGGGAACCAATGTCAAATCCTTTACCGGCGATAAGATCAGCGGTTTGCTTGAGCTCATCATCACTTGCTTCCGGATTGGTGTGAGGCAAAAAGAGAAAGTAATCAATTCCGTCAAACTTGCGTCCATTGACATCTGCGGCAGCGGTGAGATCTAACATGCGCTCCAAGCTGATGGGAGGTTCTTCGCCTTCGCCATCACCTTTTCCGACGAGACCAGGCCACATTGCATTATGAAGTTTTAAACTAGATAGGCTCATTTATATTCGTTCCTTTAGGGGGTTAATTTGTGCGAACGAACTTTCTTTTACAAAGCGCACAGCTAAGCAAGAAAAATCACACTTTAAAAGAAAATCACTCGCATCAAGCAAAAGAAGAAGTAAAGTAAAGACATGACAAATAAATTACATCACCTCTTCCGCTATTTCACCTCCACGATCCTAATTTTTGCGTTTTGTAATTGTTCCTTAGAGTCGAAGGATCTTGAACTAGGCAGCGAAGCAATCTCTTTTTCTACTTCCGAGTTTAAGAATCAGCTGCTTTCTCACGAAGGTAAGAAAGTAAAAACATCAGCCTTGAAAGATAAATTTGTGGGCATTTATTTTTCCGCCAGTTGGTGCCCTCCCTGCCGAACTTTCACTCCAAAACTTGTGGAATTCCGAAACCAAAACAAGGAACAGTTTGAAGTTGTGTTTGTTAGTTCAGATGGCAGCGAGGAAGATCAATTTAAATACATCAAAAAAGCCAACATGAAGTGGCTCACTCTTCCGAATGGCTCAGATGCGGGCTCAGCCATTGCCAAAAAATTTGCCATTCAGGGAATCCCCTCACTGGTCATTGTTTCCCCGGATGGACAGGTCATCTCTAAAAACGGCCGTGGTGATGTGACTAAATCTCCTTCTTCTGCCCTTGCACAATGGAAGCAGCTTGCTGTTAAGTAATTATTTTAAGCACATTTTAAATTCTTCTGATTTCAAGCTTGGCTTCTTTTGATCTCTCAGGCCTCCCAGATATCCTTGGGTTTCATAAATAGTTACATGGCACATGCCCCTGTATAATGAAAGTTGATATTTGTATTATCGGAGGAGGCATTGTCGGCTTAGCCACTGCTTATCAGGTATCGCAGAAATACCCCAAGCTTTCGCTCGCGGTTGTTGAAAAAGAGTCCTCCCTCGCCAGGCACCAGACTGGGCACAATTCAGGTGTTTTACATACAGGTATTTATTACAAACCTGGATCTCTCAAAGCAATTAATTGCCGAAACGGCAAAAAAGCGATGGAACAATTTTGCAAAGAGCAAGGGATTGAACATGAATTGTGTGGAAAGATTATTGTTGCTCTTCATGATGATGAAGTTCCCCGCATGCTAAATATTTTTCAACGCGGACAGGAAAACGGTGTAAAGTGTAAGATTATTTCCCGCGAAGAAATGCTCGAGATTGAACCCCATGTGGCGGGAGTGCAGGCGATCCATGTCCCGGAATGCGGGATCGTTAATTACAGGCAAGTCTGCCATCGGCTTGGTGAAATCATTGCCAAAAAAGAAGAAAATAAGCTTTTACTTGGGCATGCGGTTATCGGTATGCAAACCCGAACAGATAGCTTGATCATTACGACCAAGAAAGCTGAGATTGAATGTAAGCATGCAATAAATTGCGCAGGTCTGCACTCCGACCGGATCACCCGATTGGGGGGCCAAAAGCCACCCGCCAAAATCATTCCCTTCAAGGGGGAATATTATGAACTGGAAAAACAAGCCAGGCACCTTTGCAACAACTTGATCTACCCGGTGCCCGACCCCGCCTTTCCCTTTCTCGGCGTGCACTTCACCAGGATGATAGACAGGAGTGTAGAGTGCGGCCCAAATGCTGTACTTGCCCTAGGGCGGGAAGCCTACGGGAAATTTGACCTCAACCTCAGGGATCTGCTCGAATCCCTCACCTATTTAGGCTTTCAAAAAATGGCGATGAAGCATTGGAAAATGGGCTGGGGTGAGATGTGGCGCTCTTATAACAAAGGGGCTTTCGTGAAAGCACTCCAAAGACTCATCCCTGAAATCGAATCCAAGCATTTAACCTCTGCCCCTGCAGGCATACGAGCCCAGGCTGTCTCTCCGGGAGGTGCCCTGGTTGATGACTTCCTGATTGAGGATAATGAGCGGATCATCAATGTCTGCAATGCCCCCTCCCCTGCTGCCACTGCTTCCCTTAACATTGGGTCAACTATTTCAGCCAAACTTGCCGACCGTATCTAAGCACCCAGAGATTCAATTTCCCGTGCCTTAAAAAGATTAATTTCTTTCTAATCAGTTTTGGATTGCCCCCTATCTTTCTAAAATTACTTTGACAGCTTTCATGAAATACAAAAATATTCTTAGTATCAGCCTTCTCCCTTTTGCTTCCACCTTTGGGCAGCCCCAGCAGTCCAACGCAGACGCTCCTGTGCTCGACGAAATTGGTGTTAAAGACACTCAACTTAAATCCCTTGATTTATCTCGAGCTACGATCTTAAGCCAAGACACATTAGAAAACCGACAAGTTCACTCACTTGAAGATTTAAACGGCTTATCTCCCAACCTTCATCTGAGCGGAAACGGAATTAAATCCTTTGGGGATGTATTAACCATGCGTGGAATTGGTAACACTCAATTTTTTGGTTCTCCCGGAGTGCAATTATATGTGGACGGCGTACCTCAAGGAAATGTTTTCTCTTATGGATCTGATCTGTACGACCTGGAAGCAGTCGAAGTTCTCAAAGGTCCACAAGGCAGTCGGTTTGGGAAACTCGCACCCGGGGGTGCAATTAATCTGGTCACCAAAAAACCTGGAGAAACACAGACCAATGAAGTTTCTGCTTCATACGCCACATTCAACACTCAAAAATACAGCATTTCCAGTTCAGGGCCGATGGATGAGGAATTCTCCTACTCTTTAGGCATACAAAGATCTTTTAGTGATGGATTTTTAAACAACACTGCTGGACGAGATAACGATTCTGAGACATGGAATGGGCGATTGAGCTTCCACTGGGATGGGGGTGCCGGAACAAAGGCAACACTTGGGG
>CBFIFQ010000061.1:0-13149 GCA_965661905.1 Opitutales bacterium | reverse complement strand
GATCACGAAATCCATGAGCATGTGGTGGTACAGGGAAGCACTGGTAAATTAAGTTCGATCATGGATCACCATGCCTTTCCCACCATCGATAGCTTTGTGGAAAAGCACAACCGCTACTCCAATTGGGAGGCCATTGTCGAAAGCTCGACAGAGGATGATGATACGGCACTGCAACACGAGGCGGTCAAAGGAAAGCGAAGACTCCGCCTAATCTTCCGAAAACTCCCCTTTCGCCCCACCTTACGTTTCCTTTATGTCTACTTGTGGCAGGGAGGGATACTGGATGGTTGGGCCGGCTATGTATTTGCCCGTCTTCATGCCCAGTACGAATTTCTCTCGAAAGCAAAGGCTCAAGCACTTCTACGAGAGGGAAAAAAGCCGGGGAAGTGAGCGAGATGACTTGGATAACTTTTTGCCGTCTGCTCCTTTTACTAGCTCACAGTGATAAAACCCAGGGGTAGTGTGTTTAAAAGCATTAAACAGTAGGCTTTGGCGGGCACTGGAAACAAGCAAATCTTCTCCCCTTACTACTTCCGTAATTCTCATGAGAATATCATCCACCACAGTAGCCAATTCATACGAAGCTGTTCCCTCTTTCCTCCAAACTAAAAAATCAGAAAAGTTTTCCCCTGCAACAAAGCTCTTCTCCCCTAGCCTTTTGTCTTCGAGTAAAACCTGCTCCCCCCAAGCTGTACAAAACCTCCAATTATCTGCAGGAGAAAATGGAGTTTGATTCCAGCTTTTCTTGCTCGGTCTAAAGCTTTCTGGGTAGAGGTATTCATTTTTACATGCACTCAAAAGACCGTGCTCACGAACCTCCTTCCTTGAACGGGTACAAGAATAAATCAGCCCTTTTTTAAACAACTTTTGAACAAACTTAAAATACTTTTCTTTTCTTACACTCTGAAGATACGGCCCAAAACTTCCTCCTATGTCTGGCCCTTCATCCCAGTCTAAGCCCATGCCCTTCATATCTTCCATACATGCATCATAATAATCCTGGGTACATCGGGCTTGATCCAAATCATCCATTCTCAAAACCAACTTCCCTTTAGCGTGCCGTGCTCTTTCCCAAGCTTGCCTAAAAGTCTGAATATGGCCTTGATGCAGAAAACCAGATGGGGTAGGTGCCAACCTGCCCCGATAACAATTATTCGCTTTATCCTCGCTCATCCATTGAAACTACGCTTTAGGATAATACTCTTTGTTTCGAAGATATTTTCTTCTCATCCCACTTTTATATGAATTTTAAAGAACTAGGTCTAGAACCTAAAATTATCCAGGCTATTGAAGAGCTTGGCTACGAAGAGCCGACTCCCATACAAGCCATGGCCATCCCACCCATTTTGGAAGGAAGGGACTTAGTCGGGTCTGCGCAAACAGGTACTGGTAAAACCGCGGCATTTGCATTACCAGCTATTCACAGGTTAGGAAAACATGGAGGTTGCCGAGTCTTGGCCCTCGCCCCTACCCGTGAATTAGCCATCCAAATTGAAGAAAACTTCCGGATCTATGGCAAATTCCTCGATCTTCGGATGGCCCTCCTTTACGGAGGTGTAAAATATGGCAAACAGCTTGAGCAACTCCAGGATGAGCCAGATGTGATTGTTGCGACCCCCGGCCGCTTGCTCGACCACATCAGCCAGGGCAACTTATCCCTAAGAAATATCGAAATTCTCATCCTCGATGAGGTGGACCGCATGCTCGACATGGGGTTTATTGAAGATGTCACCAAGATTATTCAAAAAACTCCCAAGTCCCGCCAGACCTTACTATTTTCCGCGACCATACCTGACTCGGTGCGGCGATTATCTGCCTGGGCCTTAAATGATCCAGCGGAGGCAAAAATCGATATAAAAATCTCCGCAGCAGACACCGTAAGTCATGCCTTATACCCGGTGCCGGCTATTCAAAAATTTGATCTTCTGATTGCTTTACTTAAAACCATAGAATTTGAGAATCTGATTATCTTTTTTCAAACCCGACGCGGTACAGACAAGATCAGTCACTGGCTTACTGAACATGGCCGGGATGTGAGAGTCTTACACTCCGACTTAAAACAGCGGGACCGGGTCAGTGCCCTGGAAGATTTTAAAAAAGGAAGTGTTAAAATCCTCTGTGCCACCGATGTGGCTTCCCGTGGGCTAGATATTTCAAATGTGACCCATGTGATAAATTATGATGTCCCCCAGCATTCAGAGGATTACATTCACCGGATTGGGCGGACAGGACGGGCCAGAACCGAAGGCGAGGCCTTCACCTTGTGTAAGCCTGAAGATCTTCCTTTGATTGAATCAATCGAAAAGCTTTTAGGTAACCCGTTGGAACGAAAATTTGTCGACGAATTTTCTTATCGCGATGATCCAGCCAGTCTAACTGTGACCGCTCCCGTAGTCTCTCGAAAACGAAACCGGGGCTTCGGCAAACAGGTCTCCTTTGGCTCCAGAAAAAGAAGATGATCTTTTAGTTTTACCTCTGAATAAACAATCCTCTTTTCTAAAGAGAGAAAAAGTCGCATTCGCGGCTTTTTTTGTTTAAGAAGCCAATACTTTAGACTTCGAATAATGTGTGATTTTTATTTTTTGATCTTCAAATATGACAATTTCTATAACGACATTTTTATCACCCAACTTTTTGATTCTTGCTGATTCGTCAGATGGTACTTCCTCGATTATCTGGCTTTTCCCGCTACTAGCAGCCTTGATTGGCTGGGTTACCAATTACCTCGCGATCAAAATGCTTTTTCACCCCAGAGAAGAGGTAAAAGTCTTGGGTATTACCTTGCAGGGGGTGTTCCCGAAAAGGCAAAAACAACTGGCCTTGAAGCTTGGCACCTTAGTCTCTGAAGAACTTCTATCCATGGAGCAAATCACCGAAAAGATTAGGGAGCATGCGACCAGCGATGAAACCATGGATGCGATTGGGAAAAGAATTGAGATGACGATAAGAGAAAAACTCGTGCATGCTTTCCCCATGCTATCCATGTTTTTATCGGATGATATGGTCGAGAAAGTTACCAACCTTTTTCGCAAAGAACTTAAAGATTTTCTCAGCCAATCAGTGGACGAACTGAGTACAAAACTCGAAAACAACCTCGATATTAGCGAGGTTGTCCGGGAAAAAGTCGAAGGCTTTTCCTCAGATAAGGTCGAAGATTTATTGTTTAACCTGATGAAAAAAGAATTTAAATTCATTGAGGTTGCAGGTGCCGTTCTTGGCTTTGCCATAGGTTGCGTGCAAGTGGCTCTAACTTTTTCTCTTTAACACAACTGGAAACCGCATCTGAAGGTATGCCATCAAGGCTTGCAAATCCTCTTAAGTAAGGTTTTTATAGAACCTTTTTTTAAACATTTTCTTACATGAACTCATATAACCTTAATTCTTTTTTAGCAATGGCAGCACCTGGCGGACAACCTGGAGGCAATGGTCTGATGAGTATTTTGCCCTTTGTTGTGATGCTGGTTGCCTTTTATTTCCTGATTATTGCTCCGCAAAATAAAAAGCGCAAACAGCACCAAAAGATGATTGATACCCTTGAAAAAGGAGCAAAGATTAAAACAGCCGGCGGCATCCTCGGTACGGTTACGGGTGTGAAAGATGACTGCTTCGTGGTGCGGATATCTGAAAATGTTAAGGTTGAAGTTTCCAAAGATGCGGTAACTGCCAAGATTGATTAAACCGAGCTTTCTACCCCATTTTTTTACAGCCCACTATTATGACAAAATCAAATTTTTGGAGATTGGGGTTCACCCTCCTGTTAATCCTTTTAAGTTTTTCCCTCATCTCACCCTTTGAGGATCGGGTCCTCGGAGACTATGCACTCAGCCAAGTAACCTCCGAGGCAAATGCCTCTGACCATCAAGGGCATGAAACTTTTGCAGAAGTTTTGGAAAACATTTCCAATCAGATTCCAGAAGGTGAAATTGTTGACTACAGTGCCTTGCGGACCTACGGCAAAAGAAATCGCCTTGATTATGCAGCTTACTTTGAGCCACCAAAAGGAATACTGGGTACGGTCTCTTCTCGCCTGATTCCCTTTGCGGTCAAGCCAGGGATAAGAACCGGCCATGTAAAAGACCGTGATCAACGAAATGATCTCGTTCTTAGAACTCTCTTAAGGAACTCTCAGGCCGCGATTAAGAAAGGTCTCGATTTGAGGGGAGGCATTGCCTTCACCATGGAAATCACCGACCTCAATGAGAGCCTTGATTCTACCGGACCCAATGGAGCGAGTCCCATGGACAAGGTAGTTGAGATCATGAACGAGCGACTCAATGCCTTTGGGGTGGCAGAAACCATGGTGCGTAAAAAAGGAGAGCGTGCGATTGAAATCCAAATCCCGGACACCACAACCAAGCAAGACCCAAGCCTGATTGAAGAATTACAGAAGCCTGCCAAGCTTGAATTTAGAATTGTAAATGTTGATTCCAGTGCGCCCGTACCGGTACAAGAGGGAGAAGAATGGACCGATGAGGAAGGTATTCCTTTTACCGCAATGCTTCGTAATGATGCACAACCCAATGAACGCCCTATCTGGGTTCGCAGGCTGTGGTCAGCAGATGGAGAAATCATTCAGGAAGCTTACCCGCGGCAAGATCAAATGGGTGGCTGGGAAGTAGGACTCGACTTCACCCCGGAAGGCGGCCAAATATTTTCCGACCTCACGGGAGAAATTGCTCAAATGAACGACCCGGCAACTGGTGCATTGGGGAGGCTCGCCATTGTCCTGGACGGGCAGCTGGAAAGTGCCCCGACTGTGAAGGCAAGAATTGACGGCGGCAGTGCGGTTATTAGCGGAAACTTTAGTTATCGAGAAGCTAAAATGTTATCCGATATTTTAAACAACCCATTAAAGGTGTCTCTATCAATCGGGGAAAAATATGAAGTTTCCCCCACCCTTGCTGCTGGTGCCTTGGAAAGTAGTACCAGTGCCTGTATCTTAGGAGCTGTCGCGATCATTTTGTTTATGCTTGTCTGGTACAAACTGGGCGGAGGGGTTGCGGTCTTATCCGTTGCGACCAACATCCTTCTTGTAGTTGCTATCTTAGCAGGGCTTTTCCAGGCTACCTTCACACTTCCGGGCATGGCTGCTCTTGTTCTCACCCTCGGAATGGCAGTTGATGCGAATATTTTGATTTTTGAAAGAATTCGGGAAGAATTAAAAGCTGGTAAGAGTTCTGAAAATGCAGTGGAAGGTGGCTACGCCAAGGCATTCTCCACAATTATTGACGCTAACCTGACCACCCTGATTACTGCTTCGATTTTAATATGGTTGGGTACTGGGCCCGTGAAAGGTTTTGGTATAACCTTGGCGATCGGTATTGTTACTTCTGTTTTCTGTGCCTTGTTTATCAGTCGCTTGCTTTTAAACCTCGCCCTGCAATCCGGCTTCACAAACTTAATCAGTCTGTCCAAAATAGAGAAGCAAAAGCCTGGTAATGGGATTGATTTCCATAAATATCGCAAGCCCGCTTTTCTTGCCTCCTGGGTGATTGTCATCATTGGTTGTGTCACCATCTACGACAGAAAAGACCAAATTTTAGGTATCGACTTCAGGGGTGGTGAAGAAATCGTCGCCTCTTTTTCAGAAGAGATAGACTCTGCCAAACTAGATGAGGTCTTTCAAAATTCAGAAACGATTGGAGAAGTGCAGCATGTGTACCGATCGGAGATCGGTTCCGGTGATGAAAGCAAAAAATTAGTGCTTCAAACAGAAAATGGGAAATCGAGGGAAGCACTCAAATTAATCAACTCCAGCTTCCCCCAGTCCAGTATGGAAGAGGAAGGAATGAGTAATATCGGGGCTTCTGTAAGCTCAGAAATAAAAAGCGATGCCATCTGGTCGGTAGTGGTGGCGCTTATCGGGATATTGCTCTATGTGGCCATTCGATTTGAAATGGGGTACGCGATCGGTGCGGTGGTTGCAACCATCCATGATATACTCATGACCGTTGGGCTTTTTGTCCTCCTGGGCACTCTTTCGGACGGGGGTATATGTTCGGGTCAATTTACGGCGCCCATGATTGCTTCCATCCTGATGATCGTGGGTTACTCGATCAATGATACAATTGTGGTATTTGATAGAATCCGCGAAGAACTCGAACTCAATCCGGTGACCAACCTCAAGAAAATCATTATGATTGCCATAAACCGGGTTCTTTCTCGTTCGATTTTAACGAGTTTCACCACTTTGCTTGCCGCTGTATCCCTGTGGGTATTTGGTGCAGGTATCATCAACGATTTTGCCTTTGTTTTTGTAATTGGAATTCTGACGGGGACTTTTTCATCCATATTCATTGCCAGCCCCATTTTCTATGCTTGGCACCGGGGTGACCGTAAGCATGTTGAGGACAATGAAATCCTTCCCAAATATGATTGGCAGACTTCCAGCTCCAAATAAATTGAAGTAACCTACCCCTTCCTGACCCGCCAAGTTTTATGCTCTGGGAAGAAGAGCAATTTGATGATCAAGTTGTTAAGGATCTGAGCTCTAAGCTTGGTTGTTCCCTCTTCATCTCAAAACTCTTGCTGGGAAGAGGTTTTGATCATGTTGATAAGGCGAATGCTTACCTCTATCCTAAATTAGTCCATCTTGCCGACCCCTTCCTTGTTCCCCATTTAAAAGAAGCATGTATACGGATTTGTGAATCGATTGATAAAAAGGATAAAATCCTCATTATTGGTGACTATGATGTCGATGGGATCACATCCACTGTTATCCTTGCCCAAATCCTTCAGGCTTTTGGACTGAATCCAACTTATGTCATCCCTCACCGGATGGAAGAAGGATATGGCCTAACCCTCGATGTCCTTGAAAGAGGTATGCTACAAGAAAAGATTGACTTAGTCATTGCACTGGATTGTGGCACCAACTCCTTCGAAGAAGCCGCTTTTCTTCAAAACAAAGGGATAGATCTTGTAATTATTGATCACCATCAATCGAAGGGAATTATTCATGAGCACCCTACCCTTTTAAATCCTCATTTACATGGGGAATCAGGTAGCCAGTGGACCAATCTTTGCACCGCAGGGCTGTGCTTTAAATTAGTTCATGGGGTTTTAAAACATTTGCGAAGCGAGGAGAATGAAACCGCATTGGGGATCAGACCTAAAGACTACATGGCCCTTACCGCCCTCGGAACTCTTGCGGACATGGTTCCCCTTGATGGGGAAAATAGAGTTTTGGCTAAATACGGATTAAAGCACTTACGGCACAATCCCAGTATTGGTCTGCAAGCATTGATTAGACTAGCCAATTTTGACACCCGCTTTCCTTTTGATGCTGAGGATATTACCTTTCGTATTGCCCCTAGAATCAACGCTTGTGGCAGGTTAAATCAGCCAGAAGTTGCCGCCCAACTTCTCTTAAGCCAAAATCCCAATGAAGCCACAAACCTGGCAACGCAAATGGATGAATTTAATGAAGAACGCAAAAAAATTGAAGCTCAGCTAACGGAAATAGCTCATAACCAGGCAGAAGAGAAGTTCACATCTCAACCTGCAGCAGTAATCGCAGGAAAAGGTAAAGAGTGGAATCCTGGCGTGGTTGGCATTGTAGCAGGAAAATTAGCAAATTCTCTAAACAAGCCTTGTATCGTACTGGCTTACGACAAAGGCAGGTATAAAGGATCGGGTAGAGGGATTGTGGGAATAAATTTGGTTAAAGCTTTGGCTTCCTGTGCGGACTTGCTTGAGCATTGGGGAGGACACCCCGTTGCAGTTGGGCTGACGGTACATGAAGACAAACTTCAGGATTTCATTACCACCTTCATGCAGGTCTTGAAAGAAGATGAAAATGATAAATTGCAGGTTCCATCTATTAAGATTGATGCGGTTCTTCATCCTCAAGAAATTACTAGCGAACTTCTCAATGAAATCAGTCTCATTGGCCCCTTTGGCCAGGAAAATAGAGAACCCATCTTTGCCCTTAAAGAAATCACCCTAAACTCCAAACCTCGACCTGTTGGAAATGGTGAGCACTTTCAATTTCGGGTCGAAAACAACCAGAGTTCAATTGCTGGTATTGCCTGGAAGATGATCGATCGCACCCCTCCGGTTAATCAAAAAATTGACCTTGCCTTTCGTCTTAGATGGAATCGGTGGAATAATCAAAACACACCGCAAATCGTTTTAGAGGACTGGAAATTAAGCGAGGAAGCTAGCCAGAAATCTTAGCCTCCATGTAAGCAAAAAGTTCTTCCTCTGACATTCTTACTTGCTCGGTGGTATCCCGATCCCTAACCGTGACCGAACCATCCCCCTCAAGGGTATCAAAGTCAATGGTTATGCCAAAGGGAACCCCCGCTTCATCAATTCGTCGGTAGCGTCGACCAATGGCTCCACCCTGGTCATAAATCACATTCCATTTTCTTTGCAGTTTAGAATATAAATTTTTCGCTTTCTCCACCAACTCAGGCTTATTTTTAACCAGAGGAAAAATACCTGCCTTAATCGGAGCAACCCTAGGGTGAAATTTTAAAACTGTTCTCTTCTCTCCATCTATTTCATCTACACAATAGGCGGAACAAAGAACCGCAAGAAATGTACGATCAACCCCAAGGCTTGGCTCAATCACATGAGGGAGGTATTTTTGCTTAAGCCCCTCATCAAAATATTCAAGAGATTTGCCCGAATATTGTTGATGTTGAGTAAGGTCAAAATTCCCACGGGCCGCGATGCCCTCGAGTTCGTGCTCTCCAAATGGAAATTTAAAAGTAATATCGGTACAAGCTTGTGCGTAATGAGCCAGCTTTTCCTTGGGATGAATTTCCTCCCCTAAGAGCTCTTCAGTAAGCCCTATTCCTTTAAACCAAGATTTTCGTATACTGATCCATTCTTGATGAAATTTTCTCCATTCTTCTTCTCCAGGTGGAATAAAATATTCAATTTCCATTTGCTCAAACTCGCGCGAACGAAAAATAAAGTTGCGGGGCGTTATTTCATTGCGAAAAGCTTTTCCAATTTGAGCGATACCGAAGGGTACTTTAACCCGGCCGGTATCCACCACATTTTTAAAATTGGCAAAAATACCCTGGGCTGTCTCGGGTCGAAGAAAGCATTTTGAAGAACCATCCCGTAGGGCACCCACATGGGTTTCAAACATCATATTAAATTCACGGGGCGGGGTGAGTGACCCGGCTTTGCCGGTAGCAGGTGATGGGACCTGCTCCTGTTGCTCCCGGGTAAGCTCATCATAAGAAACAAGAGTCAAGGGCTCCAACTCCCCCTGCTTGGCTGCTTTACGCTTGAGGGTATCAGCCTGCTTCTGTGCATCTGCCTCCATTGTTTCCGACTCTATGAGCGATACCCAGCCTAGGCTTTCTTCGCCCACCCATACCTCTGCTGCAAATAATTGATCAGCACGGTAACGCATTTTAGATTCCTTACAATCCACCATAGGGTCGGTAAACCCATCGATATGACCTGAGGCTTCCCATACTTTCGGGTTCATGATAATGGAAGAGTCAAGTCCCACGACATCATCCCGCCTACGAACCATATCCTCCCACCACGCATCCTTGATGTTTTTTCTCAATTCCACCCCAAGTGGGCCATAATCAAAAAAACCATTCAAGCCCCCGTATATCTCAGATGACTGAAAAACAAATCCTTTGCGTTTGGAAAGTGAAACGATGTCTTCGATTAAACTGTTCTCGGAACTCATTCAATTCTTCTAATCCAAATCTAAGTATTGAACAATCAAGAAAGGTTGCCTCCAGGCTAAAATTGTTCGTTGACTTCAAGAAAATTTCGAGTTGTCTCTAGGCAAGATGTTTTCAAAACTACAGCTACTTACATCCTTTTTGATTTTAGCATTCATGCTTTATGGAAGCGGTTGCTTTGTTAAAAAATTTGGTAGCTCAGAAAAATTTAATGTCATGGGCTTAGTCACCCATGAAAAAGGGGCTTATTCTCCCGTTGAAGTTGGGAGCATTCGCCTGAGTTCTGAAGAAATCATTGACCGCCAAAATTTTTCAGGTACCAAAACCACCTTTTTGTGGGGCCTATTTTCATACACTGATTATTAGAGCACGCGAGGGTTTCACCAAGTGTATGCCAGTTTTCTTGATGGATTTATTTCCAATTTAGAATAATTCCAATTACAACTTGATAATTATCAGTTACAAGTATAGTAACAAACCTAGTGAATACGAAAACTGTTAAAAGCCTCCAAAACAGGCTGAACCAAAAACTCTTAGACAAAGGACTTCGCCCGACCAGGCAGAGATCCTGCGTCTATGATGTATTACTTTACAAGAAGGATCACCCCACGGCTGACGAGGTTCTTCTTCGTGTTCGCAAAAAGTTACCCACTATTTCTCTAGCCACAGTCTACAACTGCCTTGAAACTTTGGTTGATTGTTCTCTGGTAAAACAGGTAAACATGGACAGATCCCCTTCCCGCTATTGCCCGAATCTTACCCCCCACGCTCATTTTAAATGCTCCGAAACCGGAAAAATATACGACCTTAATCTTAGCGAAGAAGAAATTAAGAAACTTAAGGGTTTTCTTCCCGCTGGGTTTAAGGCTGAAAATTTTGACCTGACCTTTTCCGGCTCTGCCAACCTTTCCTAACACTACCTAACAAAGTGAATTCATTACAAATTAAAAACCTGTCAGCCAACATAGCCGGCAAACAAATACTCAAGGAGCTAAGCCTCGAAATACCTCAGGGTGAAGTACACGCAATTATGGGCCCCAACGGCAGTGGCAAAAGTACACTGTCAAAAGTACTTGCCGGCCACCCTGATTATGAAGTTACTAATGGGGAAGCACTTATGAATGGAGTCAATATACTTGGCCAGGATGCGGATGAGATTGCCAGGTCCGGATTATTCCTCGCTTTTCAGTACCCCGTGGAGGTTGCGGGGGTCAGTATCGCCAACTTTATCAGGGCTGCATTGCAGGCCCGTTTACCTGATGGCGAATCCATCAAAGCTGTCGATTATTACAAAGAATTATATGCACAAATGGATGATCTCGGCATGGATCGAAAATTCACCTCTCGATCTCTTAATGATGGCTTCTCCGGAGGAGAAAAAAAGAGATGCGAAATTCTCCAAATGAGTATGCTCAAACCACAATACTGCATCTTAGATGAAACTGACAGTGGGCTTGATATTGACGCTCTCCGCATTGTTTCTGCAGGAGTAAACAGCATGCGCAGTGAAAACAGAGGCTTCCTTGTCATTACCCATTATCAAAGATTATTGGAATATATCGTACCCGACGTTGTCCATGTCATGTGGGATGGCAAAATTGTGCGTTCCGGGGACAAAAGTCTTGCCCTTGAGCTTGAGGAAAAAGGATACGACTGGATTAAAGAAGAAATCGCAGCATAACCACTACGAATATGATCCAAGCAACTGAATTTGATATAGATACCGAGAAAGGAAACTTTCGGTTCGATACTGATTACGCATTCGACGCAGGGGTAGGGTTAAATCCCGATGTAATACGCTACATTTCGAATGCAAAAGAGGAAAAGGAATGGATTTTGGATTTCAGGCTCAAAGCCTTGGATACATTCCTGAAAAAGCCCTTACCCACCCATTGGGCCACGGAAGACTTAAAGAACATTGATTTTGATGTCATTCGTTATTACTTGGCCAAGGGTCAAAAACCGAGTCGTTCCTGGGACGATGTACCCGAGGATGTAAAGAATACTTTTGAAAGGCTCGGAATCCCCGAGCAGGAAAGAAAGTTTCTAGCAGGGGTTGAAGCTCAATTTGACAGCGAAGCTGCCTATTCCAACATGAAAGAAGGTCTGGAAAAAGAAGGCGTAATTTTTGTTGGTCCTACGGAAGGACTTCGTGATCACCCGGAAATATTCAAAAAGTGGTTTGGGAAAGTGATCCCCACATCCGACAATAAGTTTTCAGCCCTCAACAGTGCTGTGTTTAGCGGAGGTAGTTTTATCTACATTCCCCCGGGTGTTAAACTAAAGCAACCCCTGCAGGCATACTTCCGTATAAATGCCGAAAATTTCGGTCAATTTGAGAGAACCTTGATCATTGCCGATGAGGGCTCCGAAGTTACCTACATGGAGGGGTGCACCGCACCCAAGTTTGAAACTTCTACCTTGCATAGTGCTGTGGTTGAGCTTGTGGCCCTAAAAGGAGCAAAAATTCAATACATAACCGTCCAAAACTGGTCCAATAATGTCTACAACCTTGTAACCAAACGGGCCATGGCAGAAGAAGAAGCTGAAGTCCGCTGGATTGATTGTAATATTGGCTCAAGGCTGACGATGAAATACCCAGGGGTAATTTTGCGGGGTCGTAAGGCAAGAGGAGAAGTTCTGTCAATTGCCTTAGCCAACAGTGGCCAGCATCAGGATACGGGAGCTAAAATGGTACATGCCGCGGAGGAAACCAGCAGTAACATCATTGCGAAATCTATCTCAATCGGAACTGGACGATCTTCATACCGGGGCCTTGTGCGAATGCCCAAGCACCTTAAGAATTGCAAAAATAACACCGAATGTGATGCCTTGCTGATCAACAGCGAAAGTCAAACTGACACTTACCCAGCTATTACCGTGCAGGGCGAAGGTAACTCTGTGCAACATGAAGCAACCGTTTCTAAAGTAAGTGCAGACCAAATCTTTTACATGCAACAGAGAGGCTTATCAGAAGCGGAAGCAATGAGTTTGTGCGTGAATGGATTTGTCAATGACTTGATTCGTGAATTCCCCATGGAGTACAGTGTTGAACTCAAAAGGTTGATTGACATGGAGATGGAAGGCTCCGTTGGGTAACCCCTTCCCCAATTTTACCGACATGCAAACATTACAACAATCGACAGGTAAATCTATTTTTGATAGGGACCAATTTTTTTCAACTTTTGCCAGTGAGCGTTCATGGGAACCGGGTTGGCTCGCGGATCACCGATCCGATGCTTGGGAAAAATTCAGGAAGTATAAAGAATCCACTCTCAAAGATGAGAATTGGCGTTTTTCCCCCAAACACCTCTTCAGCTTGGCAAATATTCAAAATCTCTCCTCAGAGAAAGATCTTGTCCAATTAAGTGCGGTAAAAACCGATCAGGCATTGTTTCAAAACCTTGATAAAATGATCCTCGATTTCCCCACTGAACTTTCTGCCATTACAGAACAGAAAGGACCAGATTTAGGGGCAACTCAAACC
>CBFIFQ010000060.1:0-13356 GCA_965661905.1 Opitutales bacterium | reverse complement strand
ACTGGCAAAACCTGTGGCAATTGTGGGCGATGCGATTTTTGCAGGTTCAATGGGTGGAGGAATGGTATCCTTCGAAGATGCCTTACGGACAAATCGGGAAAAAATCATGACCCTTCCAGATGAAACCATACTTTGCCCCGGACATGGCCCTATGACTACGGTTGGGGAAGAAAAGAAATACAATCCATTTTTCCCTGAATTTCAGGCACTACCTTGATTGTAAGCGAAAATCTCTGAGTCCGGAAATACGACAGAGATCAACAATTTCAGTAACATATTTCAGGGGTACTTCCTCATCGGCTGCAATTAAAACTTTTGTTTCTTTGGATATCCCCGAAGCTTGAGCCATTATCTTTTCGATTTCTTGCTTATTGGATTTCACTCCGTTGATTTCATAATTGCCATCCCGATTGATGCTGATCGCCAGTTGCCCATCCAATAAGTTAGAGCCGGCTGTTTTAATTTCAGGCAATTTAACATTCAGGGCACGGAGATCTTGAAATTGCATGGTAACCAGAAAAAAAATGATGAGAACCATGAGCACATCAACCAATGGCACAATATCTATTTTGGGTTTCCTTCGACCAGTCCTCACAACACTTCTGTTGGGTTTTTTCTTCGAGCATCATTGATTCGGGAAGTCACCCAGTTCAGCGAGGCAATCCTTTTGTCAAGAATACGGCCTAAATAAGAATGTCCAATCAGGGTAGGTATCGCAATGGCAAGGCCAAGGATAGTGGTAAGAAGAGCGAGCCCAATACCTTCGGCTAAAACATCCTTTCCCTGATTTATGTCAGAAATTGAGGAAAACACTTGGACCAAGCCAGTCACGGTGCCAAGTAATCCGATTAAGGGTGATGCAGAAATGACCACTTCCAGGATGAAAAAGCCTTTTTCCATGGCAGAAACCTCCAGGTCTTTATATGAATTCAAGGACTCCGACGAAGGATTTTCATGAAGTGCAACCCAGACAATTCTCTCTGCGGCCGACTTCTGCTTCCATTTTTTGCTGGGAAACTCACCAGACTTTAGGGCTTTTTCAACCTTACGGGGAAAAGTAACACTTCTTCTCAAGGATAAGAGTCTTTCGGTAAAAATGAAGACAGCGAAGAATAAGCACAAACCAAGAGGATAAATAAAAATACCGGCATCATAAATCGTCAAAGGTGGTTGTAGAGAAAGGAATACCTCCCGAATACTCCTCGGAGCCTCAGCTTTAGAAAGGAGAAGTAAATTTTCGTTAACAACTCCACTTAGACCAGGAGCCAACTCATTTTTATAGCCAAGTGCCTCATCGGTATCGTACAAAGAAAACTTCACCCCATCAGTTTCAAATAAACCAGAAAACTCATAGCTTGGGATTTGATCCAGGATTAAATCTCCACCTGTTTCTTTGGGCAGGGAGGTGACCGAAAGCTGTGCATCGCTCAGGGCTTCCAGGAAATTCGCTGGAAGAATACGGGAGGCCTTCTCTTCAGGTAAACAGCCTGCCAAAAGAAAAAAGCTAAGCAGACAAGCCCAAACCAACTGCTTCTTGTTGGGTCTAAGCAAAACTATCAGGTGTAAAACAGGTTTGAGGCAACTTGGTCAACAGCAGTACTGGACCCGACTAACTCCTCCAGCGGGTCCCACATGCCATTGAGAAGAGAGTCTCTTGCACCTTCCCGGATCTCAACAGGTAAAGCTAAATCATTTGCCCGAACCTGTAAGCCCACAAGATCAATTTCGATCTTTGCGGTCGGCTCAGCCTCAATGAGGCTGACAAGCTTCAATCTGTTATCAGCTGACATCGAAACACATGGCATCCCGAGATTGATCGAATTGCCAAAGAATATCTCCGCATAGTTCCCAGCAATGATGCCACGAAACCCAGCTCGGTACAAAGATTGGGGGGCATGCTCACGGGAACTCCCGCATCCAAAATTGGAACCCGATACCAAAATCGATGCACCGGCAAAGATTGGGTCATTTAAGGCATGCTCTTTTTTGGAACCGTCCTGTTCAAATTTAACATCATGAAAGAGGTATTCCCCTAGTCCGTCAAAAGTTACACACTTCATAAAGCGTGCAGGGATGATGCGATCGGTATCAATATCATCCCCGGGAACATAAACACCTGTGCCTTTAATACTTGAAATTTTTTCGAGTGCCATAATGAAATGTGTTATGAATTAAAAACCTTTCTGGAATCTGAAATCTCACCCCGGATTGCAGCAGCAGCAACCATGGTTGGGCTCATGAGCATGGTACGGCCGGTTGGGCTCCCCTGCCTGCCCTTAAAATTACGGTTACTGGAACTTGCACACAACTGATCGCCCACTAATTTGTCGGGATTCATAGCCAGGCACATTGAGCAACCGGCATTCCTCCATTCAAACCCCGCTTCAGTGAAAACCTTATCAAGCCCTTTCTCCTGGGCAAGTTTACTGACGATTTGGGAACCGGGCACAACAATTGCCTTAATTCCCTCTTTTACCCTATGCCCTTGAATCAGAGAAGCCACTTCCTCTAGGTCAGAAAGTCGACCATTGGTGCAGGATCCAATGAAGGCAACATCTATAGGAGTACCTTTAATCGCTTGCCCACCGCTTAACTTCATATACTCCAGTGCTTCCTCAATGCTTGCTTTTTCCGAAGGGCTCACATCATCAGCAGAAGGAATAGACTCATCAATAGAAATAGCCTGAGCTGGGTTGATTCCCCAGGTTACTGTGGGTGATATTTCAGAGGCATCAATATGCACAATATCATCGTATTCACAGTCCGAATCAGAAGAAAAACTCTTCCATTTCTCAACTGCTAAGTCCCAGGCTTCTCCCGCGGGTGCATAAGGCCTGCCCTTAAGGTAATCAAAAGTCTTTTGGTCAGGATTTACATAACCGACACGGGCACCGCCCTCAATAGACATATTGCAGGCAGTCATTCTTTCCTCCATGGAGAAATTATCAAATACATTCCCTGCATACTCGTAGGCAAAGCCAGTACCTCCATTCACACCCAACTTGCGGATAATATGCAAAATGACATCTTTGGCATAGACACCGGAGGCAAGGCTGCCATTTACTTCAATTCTCCGGACTTTCAATGGGTTGAGGGCCATGGTTTGCGTAGCCAGTAGATCACGCACCTGGCTTGTACCCACACCGAAGGCAATCGCACCGAAGGCACCATGGGTGGATGTATGGGAATCTCCGCAGGCAATAGTCATACCTGGCTGGGTAAGTCCCTGCTCGGGCCCGACCACATGAACAATCCCTTGGTTTCCTGAACTGACATCAAAAAAGGTAACGCCTGTAGCTTCACAATTCTTGCGTAATTCTTTGATCATGGCATCCGCAAGTTGATCCGAATACGGCTCACTTACCTCATTGGTTGGAACGATATGGTCAACCGTTGCAAAGGTACGCTCTGGGTAACGCACAGGAAGTCCTTTTTCTCGGAGCATCCCAAAAGCCTGCGGGCTGGTAACTTCGTGAATAAGATGGCGCCCAACAAACAACTGAGTCTGCCCATTGGCTAAGGTGCCCACAGTGTGTGCGTCCCAAACTTTTTGAAAAAGATTTTTAGAAGTCATGTAAGGGGAAATTATTACACTGCAGAAACAATATCTGCAAGTTCAATGCCCCCTGAAATTATCTTTATAAACTGGGATACTGATAGGTTCGCTTGAGCCTTAATTCGCTACTAGACAATTTTTCATCCAGTCCCTTTTCCTTACGGGATCGTTCGTTGAAAAATTTATTGAATGCCTTGGTGTTTCGTTGCTGTAACTGCAGGACCCGCTCGACTTGGCTATTGATTTCAGCATCGACTTGATAATCGGATTGTAAATGTTCCTTAGCCGAAACTAATAAATCCAAGGAAATGTCTTTCTTACTTAAAATGTCCTCAATAGTGTCTAAGTGCTTGGCTGCAATGGCCTGAGTTTCGGCATGCAATAAAGACTCATAAGCTTCCAGTGCCAGAGTAAATTCATTGAAAGAGTCTTCTTTCAATTGCGTCACCTTAATAATTAAGCTTGGAGAGAGATCGAGCCCGAACCTTGATCAGTGGACTGAGAACCTTCAGGGTTTTGGGAAAGCATTTCAGACCAGGCATCTCGGAGTTCAGACATCACTTTGTCAGCTTCATCGATTGGTTCAGGCTTCTTTTGAAGATTCGCCTGCTGGAGTTGATGCAGGACAAAATCATAAAGTCTATACAAAGTACCAGGCAATTCACCCGGGACAGACATGTCCAGGGAAGATTGTAATTCAGTCACAATGTTTTGGGCTTTAATGAGGTTATTGTTGATCTGTTCATTCTTTTTGGTCAGATCATCTATATCAAACCCACGCTTTGCTGTGGCCGAAAATTTAAGGTAGCCATCAAAAAGCATCAACACCAACTTACCCGGGGAAGCCGTTTTTACGGACTGAGCCTTGTAGGACTTTGCTATTTTATCGTACTGCACAAGAAAGAATGAATAAAATCAAAGATCCTCAGTATCGATAAGTTTCTCAGCAAGAGCATCCAGGGAATCGTCATTCAACCAATTGGGATCGTCCAGCAAAGCTTGGGCACGGGCGATTACATCAGGGCGAATATCTGGCCCCGACAAGTCTGCCTTGGCAGCGATGCCAGATAGGTCAGTTAAAGAAATATGCCCCTCCTCGGGTGAATTTGAGCTAATTGCCCGAGGTTGCTGATCAATATTGGCTTCGCCAGAAACAATGTTTCTTGGCAAACGAGCCGATGATTGATCATAACCTTGAATTGAATCCATAGTAACTTACTTAGCTTAAAATGTGCCAGAAAAGGTTTTAATGCAACAAAATAAGGGTCATCTCATGGGTAGAGTGGAGAAGACGGTTGACGCAATATATTTAGTAAAGGATCGGGGGGAGTGAAGGACACTCCCACTTGTTTTCTGGGAAAGAGCCCTCACCTGAGCTTTCTCCTGGAAGATCGAAGCTCCCACAATCACATTGGCATGCCCGGTGTCAAAAGTCTCATCAATTGCCCAGTGAAATTCTCCCGACTTTATATCAACCAATTTCGCCCTGACAGCTAAAGACATGGGCTTGTAAGGCTGGTAGGAACTGAGATCGATAAAGAGAATGGCATTGGCCATAGTCTTTCCTTCAATCGCTTTAAGGAAGCCTTCCGGGAGAGCGGATGAGGATGACATCCGGCTATTGCCGTACGCCTGCTTGAGGTAAGAAGGTTCGATGCGTACAGTCTCAAATATTCTTTCCTGGGAGAGTTCCTGATTAAAGATATCATCAGCAAACTTAAGCAGGGTTGAATCCGGGTCAGGGTAGTAGCAGGGCATCACCGCCACTCGATTTACATAAGCAGGTAAACGCTCAATAGGGTAAAGGTTCTTGGGAACAAAGGGTTCAGCACGGGCCACTACCTTTTCCTCTTCAAACTTCCGACATGATGTCGCGATTAAGGTAAATGTGAGCAAAAGGGTAAAAAATCTCATCTCTATTTCTTATTATTATTATTGAAGGTGTTTTGAAGCGTCTGCATCTGAGTATTGGTTTTCGACTGCATCTCTTCCATCCGCATAAAGCCCTCCCTCAAGGTTTCTTCTCTTTGCTCCAGGTAAGTTTCCAAGTCTTCAACACGATCATCAATTCTACTGTTCTGGCTCTTTATACTTTCAATATGCGTGGTGTAGGCACCTTTGTAGCCAGAGTCTCCATCACCAGTGAGGAAGGAAGTGATGAAATCATCAATAGCATAGCTCAGGCCCTGGTAATCACGCTCAGTACTAGTATTAAGATCGAAAGCCGCTTCCACTGGAACCTCAGCAAAGAGAGCTTGTACTTTCTCGGGTTGTTCTTCCAGTGCCTGGAGTAACATGGCCGAATTTTCCACCTTGATATTGTCAGATCCTATACCAAAATCCAACCCAAGGTTTGAAAAGCGGAAAGCACTGTAAACAGGACTACTATCCTCCCAGTCAGTCCCATTCCATTTGTAGAAGGCAGCCTGTCCGCTACCATTGTCGTCCAATACCTTGATCATGTAGCCATTATCAGTGGTATCGAGGTTTAACTGAGCGGAAATAGCATTAATCTCAGTATTCACTGCATCATTTGAATTAATGATCAGGTCGGACCCGTCAGTGGTTGTGGCACTTTCAGAATGAGCAGTGGAACTGCCGAACACAAGTTTGCGAAGTTTTCCACCTAAACTACTAATCTCAAGGTTACTCGAGAACCTTCCTGCGGTTACATTACCTCCATCGTTAGTAATCGAGACTAAACTTTCTATGTAATCCTGGGCATCATTAAACTCTTCAATAAATTTATCAATTGCCTGCTTGGCTGCCCCCGTATCTTTAGAAACTACAAAAGAGGCACTCCCTCCAATAGACACATTGGCCACATCAAAAGAAATCCCCTCATACCCATGTTCATCCTGAGAGAACTCCGTCTCCGTACTGTAAATACGGCCTCCACCATTTACCTGTACCACAGAATTTTCTCCAAGCTCTTCTTCAAAAGAGCGAGCTACACCAAGAATGACCTGTTTCCATTGCGGGCTCTGTGAAGAAGGACGATCAAGGGGTGCATCGATATGAGCCTGCCAATAAGTAACATCTTCCCCATCATCAACCTGCACATAGTCACCTTTTGAGTATTTGACATTGGGATCATAAGCAGAATCAATCGAACTTGGTGCGGCAATGCCCATCAGGCTAAGAATATTGCCGGCACCCACATTCGCTGAAGAAATGGTATCCCAATCAGGTGACTCATGAAGGACCATTCCCACAGAACCTGTTTTTTTATTTTTTAGAACAAAACGGTCGCTCACGGGGTCATAATACATATCCACATTTGCTTCGGAACGATTCACCCGATCAATTAAGTCGGATAATGTGTCATTATTCACATCATAATCGATACGAACGGCCCCCTCGCCTTCCCCGATGAAAAAGTTACCCAGTCCGGAAGTTAAGCCAGTAAATGCTTCACTAAAATTGGAGCTAGCCAGGGAAACTGTCATATTCAGGCTGCCCAAGGCATGGCTACTTGTCAGTTGCTTCTCCTGGACAAGACTCCAATGCCCGCTGTTCTCATCCGGATCGGGCACATCATACCTCTGCCAAAACTCGGAATCGGTGAACCTGCTTTTGTTCGCCTGCTCTGAAATTGTTGCAGCGTTCATGGTTGAAGCGTCTGCAATGATATTCCAGTCATTCTCACTGCCCGCTGAGCCAGGTTCTAAACTCGTGTCAGTTACCGCCTCATATATTTTGCTGTTGTGTAATACATAATCACCATCGAGCGCACTGCCCGACCAACTGTCGTAAGAAAAATTGCCATCATCAGGGTAACCATTTTCAAGTGCATCCCGATTGCCAGCCTGGCTATCACCGATAAAGGATCCAACTGAGGCAATATGAGCCCAAAGGGAAAAGTCAGTGGTGGAGATATTAGTGCCTGCACCCGACTCGTCATAACGGGTCATCCCGGGAGCCACTTCCTGCCAATAATTCGAATCAAAGTCAGAGCGGCTATTGGCATGGGCAATCTCGCTCCAATAAGCAGTATTTGAAAGAGAAAGGTCTGCTTTTTCCCAAAATGTGTCGACAAGGTTTCCAGCTCCAAGATCGGCAAGGTCATTTATATCGGCCGTTACATCGTCCCACTCAGATGCGTTAAAAGCGGCTGCAGTTATATTAGTATTCGCTTGTAGGAACTGGCCTCCCGAAAGGATGATATCGCCTTGAGCATAATCATTGGTGTCAGCAAATTCCTGCACCGAATCCCATGCATCCGATTGGGGTAGATAGTAATGATTTTCAGCTCCAACCTGTCCAACCTGTCCAAACACCAACTGGGTGGATGCCCCCCACCCGTTTTCGCTAGTGTAAAGGGTGGTGTCAGCGGCCCCTCCGTGCTCGGTTGCAGTCGTACCAGATGCAAGCCCAAAAGCTCGACCTTGGAGAAAAGCGGTTGAGGGTACATCCCCAGTCCATCCCTCACTACCAATGGCAGATGAAAAGCCAGTGCCTGCGGAGTAATTACTCCAGTCAACACTGTCTGCCACAAAACGATCTTTGATGGATCGGAAAAAAGAACCATCATCCGCTTTTACAATATCTCCGGCTTTGTAAGCGTCTACCGATGTTGTGCCGGCTGCATTGACAGCTTGATTGATCACATGGCTCCCGCTGTCAACAGTGCTGAATAAATCAATTTTGGCACTTTCAAGGTCAACCAGAAGCTCAAAGTTTCGAGAACCATTTTGGACCCGGTCTCCGATTGCAAGTTGAGAACCATCCCATTGGTCATGAATAATGTCCGCCGTCGCTTCGTATAAGAAACCCTGGTGATAGACTTTATCCCCTGCAGTGTAATTCTGGGCGGAATCATATTGCGATTCCTTGGCTACCCGCTGGTATAATTTTCCGTCAAACTCTGCATAACTCCGAGAGTCTCCAGGTGAAACCGAAGAATTTCTGTCAGTGGAGTGAAGCCAAGCCTTATTGCCATCACCCGGGTTAAAAATGGATACACCACTACCTGCCTCATTGGTTGCGTCCACAAGGTCTGTATTGCGACTGAGAAGTCGCATAGCTTTGAGAAAGTTGGATGTATCGGTTGTAGAACCTAGAATCGGTAACTTGCTGTCTGCTCCAGGAAGCGTTTCTCCCGAATCGATAACTATCTTATCAGACTCCGAGTCATAAGAAACCGTGATAGCCGTGGAATCGGACTCAGGATTTACGCCTTCAATATCCGTAACCTGTGCATTAATCTCATCCAGTAATTCCTGGAGGGTGGTATTTAAATTCGTAATATGAAAAGTTCGACCATCTATGGTAAATGTACCCAGGGTAATCTCAGTCTGGAGAGGTAAATCAGCCAGACTCTGGGTAGGGTCAAGTCCGGCACCAAGCTTCCGGGCCGTACGATTTGAGGATGAAAGCTCAGTTTTAGTCGCAAGAGACTCCACCGTAATTTCAAAATCACCGGTGATCGCCCCCGCATCTGCACTAGCAGAAAGGCCACTATCACTGCCTTTGGAAGAAACTTTCCTTGCCCGAAACAAATCTTCATCCTGAAGTGCTTTACTGGAGGTATTTAACGCATCTAATTGACTTTTCAGAAGATCAAGATCGGAAATCTTTTCCTCATTCTCCTGCTTTTCTGCAAGCAATCGCTTCTGCGGAATTCTTTCCAGTTCAATCAACTGATCGACAACAGGCGCCCAGTCAAACCCTGATGCCAAGCCAGTAAGCTGTAAATCAGATCCCATTAACTGTAGATCTCGCAGGAGGTATCAACCAGGAGCTGCTTTAGTAGATTTGAAGGACGGCATGAAGAGTTCACGCCTGCGTAGAGCAATATTTATGCCATGAATCAACCCAGGGGGAGCAACTTAACGCCATCCTGAGATAAGGCAGCATGCTTGTTCATCTCTGAAAGTAGCCAGTGACACCCCTCAGCAAGTGCCCAAAAATATTCCTTATTCCTCTGCACTACAGCCCAATTCTTGTTAGGATGGTCGATATCCCGAATAACTCTCCGGTATTTTACGATTTCTGCCTTGGTTTTTCCCTCAAACAGAACACCCCAATAATCTTTATTTGAGTCAACCAGTGCATTAATTTCTTTTCCAGCTTCAATTAAACCAAGGATGGCTTTATTTTCAGCATAATTCATCCCTGCAAACCTGTCTGGTAAAAGCTCCGCTTGCATGGCTGCTGATAAAGATCGATCTAAAATCCTCGCTGCGTACTTACGGCAAGGATTCAATACATCACCCAAAGATCCACTTTTTGGCTGTTGTTGCAGCAGTGAATCTAATTTACCAATAAAATCGGCGTTCACAGAGTCGCCAATCCATGACTTGGCATCCCCAAATGATATAAAAGGGGCTCCCTGTACCCGAACCCCCGTCCTGGCTAAATTTCTGTACTCCACCTTACTCTGTTTGCGGATGAACTCCTCAAAAGTCTTCAGGTAAACAAAGAGCCTGCCTTCAACCAGAACTTCGTCTTCGGTATTCCCAGGCAACCTATGCCCCTGGGTTGTATTCGCATAGTGGGCTCCGCGATCCGCATAAGCAGAATCATCAGTGTAATACCTTCCATCACTCCGAATGCACATATCCTGCCCTACAAAAAGGACTTTTTTACAGCCAAGAAGCCTGGAGATATCCAAAACACATCCAGAAACCGTCCCTTTTTCCATGATTTTTGAGCCCGGGGGCTTTCCCTGGGCTTTCTTTAAGAGATCCACGATAGGGTTGAATGTACACCATGAAAAGATTCTCCCGGGAAATAAGTCCACTATAGCAGGATAAGCACTAAACGGGCAGGCCAACCGAAGCCCATCAACTTTAACCCCATCAAAACCTTCAAAAGTCGGAGACCCCGGATCTGCGGTTACCACTAAATGGGGCTGAATGCCGTTATTGATTAATTTCCTGAGGGGACTATTACTGGTGACGATGATAGATCGGTCTTGGACTTCCTGAAGAAACGAAATCGACTCATCCAGGGAAGGGCCGGCTCCAACGAGTATAAAGGGAATATCTTCAAAACCTGAACCGATTTCGGCTAAATCAGGAGCCAGAGCCATGGTCGGTAAATTGGCAAAGGTATTTCTTTGAATGATCGGGGCGGTACGTAGGTTTACTTCGATTAAGGGACGAACGACCAGGTACTGGCGGATTAATTCGTTCCGCATCCTGTCATAATATGGCTCGTCAACCGAATGCAGTGGTGAAAAAACAAGCATATTTACATCCTGAATTGCACTTAGAGCTGCATTTTGAACATCTTTAAAAAAACCATCATCTAATTCACCAACTCCCAGGATTATCCGGTCAGAGGCCAGCAACTGGGAACAGTCAATGCGCGATAAAGTTTCCCTCAAAAGAGCTGGATCTTTCTCTGCCACCAGCAAAATTGTCCCGTTTGAGGAATGCGTCAGAAAATATTCCAAATGGGAACCATCACCAAAACCGGAAATGGCATAAAAAGACTCAGGGGCAAGATCGAGCCCGTCAAACCATCTTTTAAGCAGCTCTTGCCTCAATCCCACACCGTAAGTCTCAAAGGAATGCTCTCCCCTTAGGGTTTTCAGTACATTTTGCCCAGGCTCCACTGAATCGTAAAAAAAATCCTGAGGTTGAGTAGACTGAGTAGCCTGTACCCTCTGATAAACTACAGGAAAGCGGGCTCGCAGAATGGTTTCATTTTCCGGCAATAGTTGGGATGTACTCATTGCCCTACCCTTTCTGTTACCCGGTCTTTAAGAAAAGGGATCATAACGGAGGCAAAAAAATGAGACGCCTCTCTAAAATTTGCGCAAAACCGGCATGCCAGGGTATCAGACAATATTGCGGGACTGGCTCGCTCAAAGCTATCCATGATACCCTCAAGGGTACAGGCTTGCTCCTTGGCGATGCTTTCAAATGTTTCCTTCCAGGGTGGGTCATAGGTTTGCACATAAGGAACGAGGTTATCAAAAAGCTCAGCAAATGGTTTAATTTTAGCGATTAACTCATCCATACGCTGGAAAACTTCAGCCCAGGAGGTTTTAAGGACATTAACGGCGTAGGCCTGCATGTGCTCTTCCATATGCACCAAGTGCTTACTGGTCTCCATGACTAACCGCAGGGTGAGTTCATGATGAGTTTGGGATTTGGCCTCAATTTTAAAAAAACTCCCGGGAGTCTCGCCTGAACGCAGGGTATCTGTTCCATCAACCACAAACTCAACAATTACCCGACCGTCCTGGGCTAAAACACCCATGAGAAGGTCATAAACTTTAACAGTTTCCGAAGGAATACCTTCCTTGAAGACAACCTCTTCACTATCCACCCAAACACTTGGCATTTTTTGATCATTACAGCTCAAGATTCCTGCTTCAATCCTAATTTAAATAAAAAAAATCATTTTTTCACTTAAAGCATAAACACTTGATAGTCTGAATTTTATAAAATTTAAATTAATGATTTTAAATTTTTTTTAAATTTTTTTCTAAAGTAAATCACAGGGTGGACGATTATCCCAAGCGTTGAAGACAAGGAGGTCGACAACAAGAGTCGCAAGATTCTTTCTTACAATCCCAGTCAGGCGTCAAGGAAGACGCTTTCACAAGTCAAGGAGGACAATAAAGTGAGTATAGTCATAAATTCAAACATGGCAGCGTCATATTCGGCGCTGAATATGAAACGTGCAAACGATCTTCTGTCGAAGAGTTTGCAACGCTTATCCAGTGGTAAGCGAATCGTATCCCCTGCGGATGACGCGGGTGGATTAGCAGTTGGTCTCAAATTACAAAGCAGCCTCAAAAGAGCCGCAGCTTCCAGAATGAACACCCAAAACGGTACTTCAT
This sequence comes from Opitutales bacterium, assembly GCA_965661905.1. Classification (GTDB taxonomy): domain Bacteria; phylum Verrucomicrobiota; class Verrucomicrobiia; order Opitutales; family Seribacteraceae; genus Seribacter. Next base: position 1,000 of record CBFIFQ010000060.1, on the reverse strand, counting down.
TCTTACAGATGCAGGACAGCGTAATGAAGGTTGGTGGCGAAATCTTGGACCGCATGGCAGAATTGAAAAGCTTTTTCAATGATGTATCTAAAAACGCAGCGGATCGTGAAACTTACAATCACGAGTTCCACGAGCTTCAGGTTGAGCTCAATAACCTAAGAGCCCAAAAATTCAACGGAGTTTCTTTGTTCGCAACCTATGAGCCCGACAACAACCCTCTAAAGATTATCACATCGGATGACGGACTTGGTGAACACATCGAGCTTTCACGCACAGGTCTTTTTGAGAACCTCAAATCCAAGTTTGGTGCGGACGGGGAATTAAACTCCGGCTCACATGGTTCCTACCGCCAGCTCGTTGGTGATTTCACCCGCGATGGTGGCCTTACTGATGCAAGCCCAGGAAAGACATCCCGGTCTTACAGCAAGGGTGATGTCGTATTTATGGGTGGCGGACTCGCCGAGAAATCTGGTTATTTCATGGCTCTCACCGATGTTCAGGCTGGTGTCCGTATCGAAGATACTGCATCTCCAACAACCCAGTGGATTCGCCTGGCAGACAGTGAAGGTATTGGATTTGCTGAGTCCTTTCCGACTGCATCGGAGTACAACCCCGACAGCATGAAATATACATCCGATGGAGATGTTGTTGCTTATCTTAAGGATGATGTCATCAAAGTTCCAGCCCACTGGGCTTCCCCAGGAAGCAATTTATTTTTGCGGGCCAACGCAGATATTCCTCGTGGTATGACCTTGGCTGATGTTTTCGCAAGAGATGCAAATGGCGACTCTTTGTATATTGGTGACGGAAAATACTTTGATTATGTTGGCAAGGACAGCTCCAACCAAAATGGAGTACCCAGCAAGCCAACTACAGAATATATTCGTGCAAATATTAACTTGGCAGAACCCTCTCTTTACCAAAATTCTGCAGCTGCCTTGCACGATACGATTACGAGCAATGCATCAAATGGATATACTCCGAAGTTTGTAAAAAGTGC
>CBFIFQ010000059.1:0-13491 GCA_965661905.1 Opitutales bacterium | reverse complement strand
AAAGCGTCCGGCCACCTTGCTGCTGGGGCCAAGAAAGTTATCATATCTGCTCCTGCAAAGGGAGATGTTCAGACCATCGTACTTGGAGTTAACGAAGATGAACTTTCTGCGGATGACCATATTGTTTCCAATGCATCCTGTACCACTAACTGCTTGGCTCCGATTGTTAAAGTTGTCCTCGAGAATTTTGGCATCGCTGAAGGATTGATGACTACGGTACATAGTTACACCGCCACACAAAAACCTGTTGATGCCCCATCTGTCAAAGACTGGAAGGGTGGCCGAGGTGCTGCTATCAATATTATTCCATCCACTACGGGTGCAGCCAAAGCTGTTGGCTTGGTGCTGCCCGAAGTACAGGGGAAATTAACAGGTATGGCGTTTCGTGTCCCCACGCCTACTGTTTCTGTAGTTGATTTGACTGTGAAAACGGAAAAATCAACAAGCTACGAAGAAATTTGTCAGAAAATGAAAGAAGCATCTGAAGGTTCTCTTTCAGGCATCTTAGAATACACGGAAGATGAAGTTGTTTCAGCAGATTTCATTCATTGCCCTGCTTCTTCAATTTTTGATGCTGGATCCGGAATTGGTTTAAGTGATACTTTCTTTAAACTCGTTTCCTGGTACGACAATGAGTGGGGCTACAGCAACCGATGTGTTGATCTATTGAAGAAAGTATCCAAGTTTGTTTAGTTTGGTTTACATCTAACCTTCAGGATTTTTATCTTACCCGGGGGGACACCCCTCGTTTTTCCATGATTTCTACAATTAGTGATACCAACTTTACGGGCCAAAGAGTTTTTGTGCGCGTTGACTTTAATGTTCCCTTGGATTCGAACGGAGCAATAACTGATTTTACTCGCATAAATGCGGCACTTCCGACAATCCAAAAATTGATTTCTGACGGGGCGAAAGTTGTGCTTGCCAGTCATTTGGGAAGACCGAAGGGCCAACGGGTAAATTCCATGAGTTTGTCCCCAGTCGCTCCGGTTTTGGCCAAAAAATTAGGAGTTCCCGTTTTGTTTCTTGATGATTGTATCGGTGAAGATGTGGAAAGTGCGGTAAATCATTTAGAGAATGGCCAGGTTGCGTTACTAGAAAATCTTCGTTTTCACAAAGGTGAAACAGAGAACGATCCAGGTTTTGCCACCAGCCTTTCTGCTTTAGCTGATGCTTATGTAAATGACGCTTTTGGCACCGCACACCGGGCTCATGCTTCGACCTTCGGTATCGCGGAAAGAGTGCCTTCCCGTTTTTCAGGCTATCTCATTGAGAAAGAACTTGAATATCTTGGGGATAAAACAAATCAGCCAGAACGACCTTTCATTGTTATCCTCGGTGGGGCCAAAGTCAGTGACAAAATCATGGTTATTGATAAACTTTTAGACAAGGCCGATACCATCATAATTGGGGGGGCTATGGCTTATACATTTGCCATGGCAAACGGGAAGAAAGTGGGGGATAGCTTATGCGAGCCTGATAAAGTTGACCTGGCTGCAAGTGCTTTAGAGAAAGCGAAATCAAAAGGTGTTCAATTTTTACTTCCTGTGGACACTTTAACTACCAATGCCCTTGATTTCGATGCTAAAACTCTGGGTGAAACCCAAGTGGTTGAAGGGGATATACCTGATGGTTGGGAAGGGGTGGATATTGGCCCCCAAACAATTGCTTTGTACCAAGATGCAGTTGCTGGTGCGAAAACTGTACTATGGAATGGCCCCATGGGAGTATTTGAAATCCCCGATTCCAGCAAAGGTACCTTTGCTGTTGCCTCAGCGGTTGCTGATAGTGATTCTGTTTCTATCATCGGAGGTGGAGACAGTGTAAAGGCGATCAATAGCAGCGGAGTCGCTGACCGTGTTTCTTTTATGAGTACGGGTGGTGGTGCTTCTCTTGAATTCCTTGAGGGTAAAGAGTTGCCTGGTGTTCAAGTGTTAGAACAAGATTAAACTTTTAACTCTCTTTGATTATGTCCCGCAAATACCTGATCGCTGGCAATTGGAAAATGAACAAGACGGCCTCAGAGGCTTCTGACCTTGTTCAGGAAATAAATTCATCCGTGGGGGAACAAACTGCGGTTCAAGTTTGCATATGTCCTGCCTACACGGCCTTGCCTAAAAGTTCCGAACTGGTTGAGCAAAGTGAGGTCTTCTTGGGGGCCCAAGATATGAGTGCTGAAGCCTCTGGTGCTTTTACCGGCGAGATTTCTGCGGAAATGTTACGGGATCTGTATGTAACTTTTGTCATCCTTGGGCACAGCGAAAGAAGACAGTACTTCAATGAAACCAACCAGGTCATCAACCGCAAGATACTTAGGGCCGTCCAGAATAACTTAAAGCCAATATATTGTATTGGAGAAACATTGGAGGAACGGGAAGCTGGTAAAACTCTCGATGTTGTTCGGTCTCAAGTGCGAGAGGGCTTAACCGACTACCCTGCCACTGCTGTTGAAAACCTTGTCTTAGCTTACGAACCGGTCTGGGCTATAGGAACAGGTAAAACAGCGACAGATGAGATGGCACAGGAGGTACACGCGGATATACGAAAGGTTTTGAAGGAAATGTTTGGAGATTCTGCGGGCGATTCCGTGCGAATTCTTTATGGTGGTTCGATGAAACCTGAGAATGCGGATGGGCTTCTTTCCCAACCGGATGTAGATGGAGGTTTAATCGGCGGAGCTTCTCTAACCTCCCGTGCATTTTGTGGAATTGTGGAAGCCGCTCAAAAAGCAAGCAGCTAAATGATCCTTACTTCAGTCTGAATTGAGGTAACTATTCATCTTCTGCCAAAGAATAAAAAGACGACACTTTTCCAACCGAGGAAATTAATTCAGCCTCTAGTGCAAGAGCCAATTCTTTCGATGCCAAAGACCTTGCATCTTTGTTTCCCCCAAGTGATACCTTGATCATTTTATCCTTTGAAATAATGAGCTTGGCTTCATTGATGAAGTTTTCAGTTATACCTTTTCGCCCCAATTTTAAATCTGTGGGTCTTGTTTTTAAAACTGATTTAAGGGTGCCTCGTTCTTTTCCGGAAAGTGTTGTTTTCATATTATTTAAGTTGAAGGTGTGAAGTTTTAAGAAAAGCGGATAAATCTACTTGGATTCCAGCGGGGTGAATGGTTTGGATGTTACCAGGGGATTTCCTGACCATCCTCTCCGATAAAAATACCTGATATATCTTCGTCTAGTTTATCAAGCGTACGAAGTATTAATGAAACCGACTCTTCTACTTCATACTTTGCTTCCGGTCCTCCCATGTCTGTTTTGACCCAGCCTGGGCTCATTGAAATCACCGATATTGACTTTTCGGAAAGATCAATAGCAGATTGTTTGCTTAACATATTTAGGGCTGCTTTAGAGCATTGATAAGCAAGGGCACCACCTAGTTGTGTGTTTCCCCTGAGCTCGATAGAACCCAACCTTGAGGATAGGTTGATGATTCTTGATTTTTTGCCTTCCCCGGCATTCAGAATTCCCTGGGCGTGCTTCATTACAGAAAAAGCCCCAGTTACATTCACTCTGTATAGATCATCAAATGCTTGCGGGTTAACATTTTGAAAATCGTTCCAGTCAATGATACCGGCATTATTGAATAACAACTCAATTTTGATGCCCTGAGACTTCAGGGACGCGAATGCATCCGCTACCGAATCAGGGCGAGACACATCTACATGAAAAATAGAAAGATTTTCTGATTCCTTGCTTAAGGCGACTAACTCTTGCGAGTTTTTCAATTCCCGGTAACTTCCCCAGACATAATCACCCCTCGATAAGTATTGTCTAGTCAATTCAAACCCAATTCCTCGGTTCGCTCCTGTTATCAGAATGTTTTGCATTCACTTTTACTATCGACCTGTAAGTTTTGTGCAAGGGGAAGAATCATTTGTTTTATCTTTGTAAAAAGGTGAAATTACAATTTGATAAGACGGATACATGCCAGAACCCAAAAAAAAGAGTCCCCCAAAATCACCCAAAGAGGATAGTCAATCTATTCAATCTGAGAATCATACCCCTGACTCTTCCCGATTGAAGAAACCAAACGATTCTCCTACCAAGCCAAACCGACCGCGAAAGCCAAGAAGTAAACCGGGGAACCCCAAGCCAAACCCACTGGTCAGTTCTGCGACCAAAAGAACCCGTACTGTCCTTGATCTTATGCAGTTGAAGGGTAAACAGAACATCGTTGGACTTACTGCCTATGATGCACTCCTGGGCCGATTAGTCTCAGAGGCAGGGGTGGATTTTATTTTGGTTGGTGACTCAGTGGGAACCACTTCATTGGGTTTCCCTACCACCATTCCTGTCACGATAAATGACATGATTCACCATACATCTGCGGTTCGTCGCTCAAACCCGGAGTGTTTGCTGGTTGCGGACTTACCTTTTGGGGAAGCGAGTTTATCCTTTGATCGCCTTCTTGAGTCAGCCCGCTCACTGATGCAGGTAGGAGGGGCTGATGCGGTTAAGATTGAAGGTGGCAAAGATGTTGCAGATGATATTGAAAAACTGGTTGCAACTGGTATCCCAGTTCTCGGTCACATCGGATTACTTCCGCAAACCGTTAAAGCCATTGGGGGTTATCGAAAATTTGGAATGGAACGGGAGGAAGCAGAAAATTTGTATACCGATGCAATATCTCTCGAGGAAGCTGGTTGCTTTGCCGTTATTGGAGAAATGATAGAGGAAAAAGTGGCCTCTGAATTGGCGAAGCAAATACTACCCCCCTTTATAGGCATTGGCAGTGGTGAGAACTGTGATGGGCAAATTTTAGTTACCACGGATTTATTGGGATTATCCAATGGGTATATTCCATCTTTTGTAAACCCGAGGCTTAACCTTAATAAAGAAATTTCCTCTGCCCTGTCCGGGTATGTTAGGGATTTAAAAAAACAAAAAATAAGCAAGTGATGAATTTTTGCGTTTTGGGAGCAGGAGCATGGGGGACATCTATGGCTGTTTACCTAAGCAAGATTGGTCACACCGTCACCCTGGTTCCGCGAAGAGTTGAGCAGGCCCTCGCCATGGCAAGTGCCAGAGAAAATACGGAATATTTACCCGGGGTTGCGTTTGATACTGACCTGCAAATTGGCTCAGCCTTGAAGCCAGCTTTAATGGAATGCGACTATATCTTTTTTGCCTGCCCTTCTCATGCCCTTGCGGAAACTTGCAGGCAAGTAGGACAGAGTGGGCAAGGCAGTTCATTACGGTTGAAAGGTGCGTTGGCTTTATGCAAAGGGCTCGAACCTGAGACCAACCTGTTTGCTCATCAGGTAATGGAGCGCGAACTTGGATCTAATTACCGCAGTGGCTATGTGACCGGTCCCAGTCATGCAGAAGACATTGCCCAGGGAAAACCAGCGGCGATGGTGCTTGCCATGGATGGAAGTGAATCCGAAAGGCGGTCCCTTCAAATAGAATTGAGTTCTTCCCATTTGCGCATGTATCGGTCTGATGACCGGGTTGGTGTGGCACTGGGAAGTTGCCTGAAGAATGTATACGCCATTGCCACAGGTATTTCCGATGGGCTTGGGCTGGGGGATAATGCCAGGGCCGCTCTCCTTACCCGAAGTATGAATGAAATGATTGCCCTGGGCATAAAAATGGGGGCTTCCGGTGAATCTTTTTGGGGATTAGGTGGTTTTGGTGACCTTGTAGGAACATGCATGGGGAAATGGAGCCGAAACCGGAATTTTGGTTTAGCTTTGGCCAAAGAAAATAATCCATCCCAAATCCTTGCTTCCCAAAAGACAGTGGTTGAAGGTTATTGGGCAACTTCTTGCTTTCATCAAAAATGTGCTGAGCTTGAGATCGAAATGCCAATCCTAAACCAAGTTTACTCCATCTTGTACGAATCGAAACCCCCGAAATTTGCTCTAAGCGAATTGATGACCCGGGATTTAAAAGCAGAATAAGGCTTCCGATCGAATAGAATTTTCATCTTTTATATTTTACGATAGAGTAGGTATTGTGAATTCATCAGAAAGACCGCAACTAGTATTACCCAACGGGCAAGACCAAGTCCTCTTGCATTCCTGTTGTGCTCCTTGTGAGGGTGAGGTGATAGAGACCATGCTGGGTTCAGGTATTCAACCCACTGTTTTTTTCTACAACCCGAACATTCATCCCAAAAAAGAATATGAATTGCGTAAGGAGGAGGACAAGAAATTCTGTGATAAGATGGGTGTTGAACATATTGATGTGGATTATGATGTCAGGAATTGGTTTGAGCGTGTAAAAGGATTGGAGTGGGAACCTGAACGAGGTGCTCGCTGTACGGCCTGCTTTGATATGAGGTTTGAGCGAACTGCCCTGTACGCTTCCGAAAATAACTTTTCAGTTTTTACAAGTAGCCTAGGGATTTCGAGGTGGAAAAATATGACCCAGATCAATGGCTGCGGTGAAAGAGCGGCAAATCGTTATCAAAACCTAAGCTATTGGACCTATAATTGGAGGAAATCGGGAGGCTCCCAGCGCATGATCGATATTTCCAAGAGGGAAGGCTTTTACCAACAAGAATATTGCGGTTGTGTCTTTTCCTTGCGAGATACCAATAAATGGAGACTGGCTCAGGGGAGAAAAAAGGTGGAGACTGGGATCAATTTTTACAAACCTTCCCTCTCTAAGGCTCAAGGCTAGGGTAAGCGTGTTATGAGTTCTTATGAATCAATTTGGAAAAGCCTGCAGTCGGAAGCAAAACGAGTTGCTGCAGAAGAGCCAATTCTATCCAATGTCTTGGGTGAGTTTGTGCTCGACCGCGACTCATTTTTAGATGCCCTGAGTTGGCGGGTGGCCTCCAGGTTGGCAAAAGGAACGATTTCAGAGTCTGAACTTAGGTCTTTATTTCAGAAATGCTTTGCCAAGAATCCGGAAACTCTTACCTCGATTGCCCGTGACTTGGAGGCGGTGAAAGAACGGGACCCAGCATGTGAAGATTTTTTAAGTCCGTTTTTATATTTTAAGGGGTTTCAAGCTCTTTGTGCCTATCGGGCATGTCATCAGCTTTGGCAAGATAATCGAAGACAAATGGCTCTGTACCTGCAAAGCCTTGTCGCGGTAATTTATTCGGTGGATATTCATCCGGCTGCTCAAATTGGTAAGGGTATTTTACTGGATCACGCCACTGGCTTTGTTGCCGGTGAAACTTGTGTTATCGAAAATGATGTATCTATTCTTCATGAAGTTACCCTTGGAGGAACCGGCAAAGAGCGTGGTGACCGCCACCCCAAGATCAGGTCTGGTGTACTGATTGGTGCGGGAGCTAAAGTTTTAGGAAATGTAGAGGTTGGAGAGGGGGCACGGGTTGGGGCCAGCAGTGTGGTCTTGAGTGATGTACCTCCCCGGGTTTCTGTAGCTGGAGTACCTGCCAAAATAGTGGGGCAAGTGCACCATGGAGATTTGCCCTACCTTGAAATGGATCATTCCATGACTCCCCGAGGGAATTATGAACATGGAGGAGGCATATAGTAACATTTTCCTAAAGCTGACAAATTTCCTTTAATCTTAACAAATCTATTACTATGTCGACTGAGTTGATTGATGATAACTTACCAGACCCATCTGTGGTGGGTGATAAGGACAATGGGGGTGTGTCACCACCGGTTCCTGCAAAAAAGAAGAGAAAGAAGGTGGAGGACCTGGAGGTCAAAGATGCTCAAATGATTTTCCAAACTGTCTGGCACGAGCTCGAGCAAGATGTGGGAACTGAAAACCTCAGGTTTCCCGCTGAAATCTTTTGGCTTAATGGAGCTCCTGGGGCAGGGAAGGGTACCCAAACCGCTTTTATCATGGAGTTTCGTGACCTCACGGAAAAGCCTATCATTGTGAGTGAGTTGCTTAAGTCACCCGAAGCCCGAAAGAAAATTGATGCCGGCTTACTCGCCGGGGATCGGGAAGTGACCAAGCTGGTTTTAAGCACATTGCTTGATCCTATGTACGAGAGTGGTGCTATTGTTGACGGCTTCCCCCGAACAAAGACACAGGTGGAGTGCCTGAAACTTTTTCATGGGAGGCTTTCTGAGCTCCGTAGTAAATATCTTGGCACTTTTCAGGAATCACAATTCCCCAAGCCGAGGTTTCATATCATTATGCTCTTCATTGATGAAGAGGAAAGTGTGCGTCGACAATTGTTACGAGGCCAGCGAACCATTGCCCATAATGCAGAAGTGGATGCTTCGGGGGTCGGGGAAAAATGGGAACTGCGCAAAACAGACTTAAATGATGAGGCCGCCCATCGGCGTTACAAAACATTTAAGGAGTCCACTTATGACTCATTAACCACCCTGCGGGAAGTGTTTCACTATCATTTTATTAACGCTCACGGAAGTGTTATTGAAGTTCAGCAACGGATCATTTCAGAGTTGAAATACCAAAGCTCCCTGGAGCTTGACCAATCAACTTATGACCGTATTTCATCCATTCCTTTGGCCGAGAAGCTCTCGTTACATGCTAGGCAGGTACTTGTCCACCGCCTCGATTCTTATGAGAAATTTCATGCTGAACTTTTTGAGCAGGTGGTTGGGCTTATTAAGTCCAAATTTATCCCGGTTGTGGAAAAACACTCCATATCTGGGCTTGCCTACATAAACTCCGAGCACTCAGTTTTTGACGATCCCCTTGCCATTGCCATGCTCATTGATGTTTTTACGGAAAGAGGGTTCACTGCGGTTGTTGATATTAGAAGAATGGAAGTACCCGCCCGTGTTGACCCGAAGACTTATGAAATCATCAACAGGGTCAAAAAAGTTTACCGCGTTCGCATTAATTTCGATGGCTCCAAGATTAGACGTGGTATCTGATTTTCTCACCTAAACCTGATCATTCATGGACCCTCGCTACATAAAGCTAGCCCGTAACCTTGTTTCTCATTCAACGAAGATTGAGAAAGGAGATAAAGTACTCATTCATTCATTTGACATTCCACAGCAAATGTCCATCGCCCTTATTCGTGCGGTTAAGGAAGCGGGTGGGCTACCATATTCACAGGTTCAATCTGCCCGTGTTGACCGTGAATGCATAATAGGTGCGACAGAAGAACAGCTGTCCGCCAGTATGACCTGGGAATTGGAAAGGATGAAAGTCATGGACGCTTACATTGCAGTTCGTGGAAGCAGTAATGTTTTTGAAAATTCGGACTTGCTTTCTGAGGATATGAACCGGGCAATGAAAGCATTAAAGCCGGTCCTTGACTGGCGGGTCCAAAAGACAAAATGGTGTATCCTGCGCTGGCCTACACCTTCGATGGCACAGCAAGCGAAAATGAGCACGGAGTCTTTTGAAAATTTCTTTTTCAATGCCTGCTGCATGGATTATTCAAGAATGGTTCCTGGGATGGCTGCTTTAGAAAAAAGAATGAAGGATGCCGAATTGGTTAGGATCACGGGGCCAAAGACTGATTTACAATTTTCAATCAAAGGTATAAACGCGGTTTCATGTGGTGGAACCCACAATATTCCGGATGGGGAAGTGTTTTCATGTCCTGTTCGGGACAGTGTAAATGGCACCGTTTTTTTTAATGCAGATACAATTTATCAAGGCAGTGCATTTTCGGGTATCACCCTAACCTTTAAAGATGGGTATATTGTGGAAGCCACCTCTTCATCCAATCAGCAAAGGCTTAACGAAATTTTGGATTCTGATCAAGGGGCCAGGTTTATTGGAGAGTTTGCGATCGCCTTTAATCCCATGATTCGAGAACCCATGCTTGATATTCTTTTTGACGAGAAGATTGACGGGTCATTCCACTTTACTCCCGGGCAGGCCTATGAAGAGGCAAATAATGGAAACAAGTCACAAGTCCATTGGGATATGGTTTCGATTCAACGCCCTGAATGGGGTGGGGGCGAGATTTGGTTTGATGGCGAATTGATTCGAAAAGATGGTCTTTTTGTCCCTTCAGACCTTGAAGCCCTCAATCCTTCTTCCCTGTTGGCCGAATAATCAGCTCATGAATGCTTCGGTCGCTCACTTCATTGATAGATTGCCGAAGACTGAGACACATCTTCATATTGAAGGTGCACTTCCCTGGCCTTTGCTTAAACAGATAAACCCGGTGAAATTTTCAGGCACGCCTTCCTTTCGCAAACCAAATTTCAGGTATGATAGCTTTGAGCAATTTGAAACGATATTGATCGATCATGCCTTGGACTTTTTTTGCAGCCCGGAGTCCTATTTTGATGCCGCCCGGGCAATTTTTGAAAATCACCTAAAACAAAATGTAAAGTATGTGGAGACAAGTTTTCACGCAGGAATGATTGAATACTTAAAAATACCTGGTGAAGAAATCCTAAAAGCGATTGTGGCGGCTATTCCCGCCGGGCTTGAGGTCCGGGTTTTTCTTGGCATCAGCCGCAACCTGTACACCGAAAACCTTGCTCCACAACTTGAGCAGGCAATCACTTCATGGCCTGATCTTGCTGGCATTGACTTACACGGACTGGAAACGTTACCAATGGAGTCATGGACTGCTCCATTTTGGAGAAGAGCTAAAGATTGTGGGAAAATGGTTAAAGCTCACGCTGGAGAATTTGGCCCCGCGGAAAATGTTTTGCATGCCATTGAGGAGTTAGGAGTTCAGCGGATTCAGCATGGCACGAAATCAATCGAGTCGCGGGAAGTGATGAGTGTGGTTAAAGACCATGAGGTTACTTTTGATATGTGCCCTATAAGCAACTTTAAGCTACGGGTTATTGAAGACTGGGAGGACCATCCACTGCCTCTTTTTTTACAGGAAAATATAGCCTGTACCGTAAGCACAGATGACCCTCTCTCTTTTAATAATTCTTTAAGCGAAGAGTATCAGGTTTGTCATGAAAAATTAGGTCTTGGCTTGCCCGAATTAGCTCAACTTGCCCGAAATGGTTTTATGAATGCGAATTTATCAAGGGAATTAAAGGATTTTTGGGTTCATGAAATTGAGAATGTTCTCAAAGAATTTACAAAAGACTCATGGTGAAAGAAATTTTTATTTGTCCTGATGGTCAACATGGTCGGGTTGATAAAATCCTTGCCGAGTACTTTCCTGAAGTGAGCCGTAATCTTGTCAAGAAGGCTCTTGAAAGTGGATTGGTCACCACAAAAGATGGTGCCCGGCTTGAGCCTAAATCAAAAATACATCCTGGAGATCATCTACTGGTCGATCTACAAAGACCAGAAGTGCAACCATTGGTGCCTTACAATTACTCACTATCGGTGCTCTTTGAAGATGAATCCATTCTGGTCGTTAATAAGCCAGCTGGTATGGTGACCCACCCAGGGGATGGCACAGGGGGAGACACCTTGGTACACGCAATGATTCATCATAGCTCAGATATTTGCCCGGTTGGCTCCCCGAACCGCCCGGGAATTGTTCATCGCCTGGACAAAGATACAAGTGGGGCAATTGTAATCGCTAAAACTGAAGAGGCATACCATGCTTTAGTTTCCCAGTTTACGGAGCGTTTGGTCGACAAGCAATACCTGGCGTTAGTTTGTGGAAAAATGGAGAATGCGAAAGGTGAATTTACAGGTTCGATCTCAAGGCACCCGAAAGTGAGGGTTAAAATGGCAGTTTCAGGTTATGGGAAACCCGCGATCACCCAGTGGCAGACTTTAGGGCACTTTGGCAACGATTTCACACTGGTGAAGAGCAAAATCCTCACAGGCAGAACGCATCAAATCCGTGTTCATTTTTCAAATGCCCACCATCCACTGGTTGGTGATGCTACTTATGGAAGCCGAAAAATGGAAAACAAAGAGAGTTTCCCAAGGTTATTACTTCATGCATGGAAGCTTAGCTTGCTTCACCCTCTTACAAATGAGACCATGAATTGGACTGCAGAGATCCCCGACGATTTTAAAGATGTAATCAACCGCTTGGCCATGAAGTATGACATGGGTGGATTCAGTGGTCATTTGCTTTCGCTTGGAGATCAGAGGTAATTAATTCGTAGGCAGAACCAACATCATCAACGATTTGAAATAAATTTAGGTCTTCGGGGGAAATGACACCCCATTTTACAAAGTGTTCAAAGTTAATCAGACCCTCCCAAAAATCTTTTCCATAAAGGTAGATCTTGATGTCTTTTGAAACTTTTTTTGTTTGGATTAATGTAAGAACCTCAAATAATTCGTCCATGGTGCCAAATCCGCCTGGGAAAACGATCACCGTTTTCGCATGATAGAGGAAGTAAAACTTTCGGATGAAAAAATAGTGAAATTCAAAAGATAACTCAGGTGTGGCAAATTGATTTACTCCCTGCTCAAAGGGTAAGCTAATCCCAAGTGCGACCGACTTACTTCCTGCCTCGTTTGCCCCTTTGTTTGCCGCCTCCATCATGCCTGGTCCCCCACCTGAGCAAACATACACCCTTTTGTCCTCTGGGAAGTTTTTGTAAGACCATTGAGATAATTTTTTGGCCAGTTCTTCGGCCTGATCATAATATTTTGATAGGAGTGCCAGGCTTTCAGCTTTCTGTAAGAGAGCCTTTTGACCCTTTGTTTGCTTACTCTCTTCAGGGTACTCAGCTTTAAGATCAGATAATGTCCTCTCAGCTTGTTTAGCCGATTTCGATCTAGCTGAACCAAAAAAAACGATGGTATTTTCTACCTTTTGGTCTTGGAGTTTTTTTCCGGGTTCGATGAGTTCGCAAAGGACTCGGATAGGACGAGCTTCATGGCTATGCAGAAAACCTAAGTTTTCGTATGCTTTACAAATTTTTTTATCCATCCCCTCACCATCGCTCCATCCATTGAAAAAGAAAAGGGGAAAGAAATAAAATTATTTTTTTACTAAAGTCCTTAAGCAAGGTGCCGATTATGTGATTAGCCGCATGGATGTGGCTCTCAGTAAATTGGTTCGATCCACAGGAGGTAGATACGAATCACAACCTTATTACGCTCAATTGAGCTATTTCTATACAAGTTGTGATACATTTCAAAAATTACCTTCAAGATAATGACTTAGGGGAGACCACCCAAGGGATGGCCTCTCATGAAAAAACTAAAAGCGGTAAGCTCATACCTTTTTTACCTGATGGCTCATCTTCAGAAGTTTCTCGTGTGCAAATCGCTTCTTTGGTCGATAAACTCATGCAAATGCCGGAAGATATTGAAATCTCAGGTGACTATATTTCTCCGAACGAATCACTTGACCCTTACCAATGCATTGCTGAAAAAATTATTTCCGATTTTTAATGGAACCCGGATACTTTTCTGGAATAATGAGCATTAATATCGTGACCTTCCTGCAATTTAAATTTTTGTTTGTGCGAAAAGATTGCCAATCTTTATGCTGAATATTGTTTACCAATCCTTGTTTGAGCTTCAACTTATTTTCTGATGAGATTTATATCTTGGCTGTTATTTTTAGCCCTTCTTGGCTTCTGTGCTTGTTCAAAAGATGATTCGGCCCAAGACCCTGTTGTTTCTCCTGATGCCCAAGATAAACTAGTTGAGGCACCTTTAAAGCCCAAACCTCGATTTGACTCTAAAGACCGGACGGAAAAAGAAATCG
>CBFIFQ010000058.1:0-13566 GCA_965661905.1 Opitutales bacterium | reverse complement strand
AATCAGGCACCAGTTGACCAAAGCAAACCTGCGAGTCTGGTTGTCGTCTTTATAGGGTAGAAAAAACATCAAAGCTTAGATTGAAACCAAACCTTAAAAGATTATGTGGAAAGAAAACTTGTGGTTGGGTAAATTAATTAACAGGGTAGGGGTTGATGAGAGAGGAAGATGTTGGCAGGCTGGCAGTTTTTAAAAGTGATTGCGGGATCACCATTTCGTTTGGTGACAAAACCTACTTTGTGGATAAGGCAGAAGCTTTTCATAATATTGCCTTGAAGGCTTTGGAAATAAAAGATTATATCCCGTTTTATGTGGAAATTGCCCGCCGCGAGGGAAAAGGGGAAGAGTTTGTGAATTCCTTGAGGCATCAAATTCAGGAACAACAACGCGAGGATTTGTAGCCAATATTTCTAATCTACTTCATACAGCCTTGGGTTTTGGCTCCCGAAAACAGAGTCTGATTCCGTTTGTATATACCTCGCTCCGGGGCCAAAAATACGAGAATGAATCGCAAGGATTTCAATATGATCTTCATTGGCTTGATAGCACACACGAAGCTTGAAAGGCTTATCACTTGGGCCCAGGAAGACAATCGAATCAACATTTTCTCCCTTGATGGATGACTTTTGATAGGTGCCTTTCAAGGTTTGGTTCCAATAGCCTTGAATCTCTGCCTCAGTTCCGTCAAAAAAACGAATGGCTACATTACTTTTTTGACCAATCTTGCCGAGGTACTCACCCTCCAGTCCAGTCCCACCGCATCCTAAAAAGAAGAGGGTGGTGAGGAGAAGAAGGAACCTAGATATCAATGATATCGTCATCTTTTTTTCTGAAGTTGGAAGACTGAAAGCCGTTCGAATCTTTTTGAAATGATTGCCCGCTTTGAAAGTTTTTCCCAAATCCCTTTTGAATCTTGGACGCAATCGATCTTCTGAATTTTGGCACCATCAGGGCAAAGCCAAAGCAGTCAGTGAGTACCCCGGGGGTAAGAAGAACAATTCCGCCGATCACAACCATCGCTCCTTCCACCATCTCCAGGGCAGGTGGCCGTCCCTTTTGCATTTCGGATTGTATCTTTCTTAGGATCGACAGGCCTTGTTGACGTGCCAGGGAAGCACCGAGGATTCCTGTGAAAACAATCAGTCCCAGGGTGGGCATAAGACCCACTCTTGCCCCGATTTGCAAAAGCAAGAAGAGTTCAGCCAAGGGAATGAAAATGAAGAGAAAAAGTAAGCGACTAAAAATCATAAAGTAATATGTCCAACAACATATCCTAGTAGGCAGTTAATGCAAAGACGATTCCAACGAGGTTTAAGCAGAAATATCAGTTGTGGGTTGGGCTCCTTTAAGCATTCGAAATTTATTCGCTTTTCAATTCAAATTTAATATAGTCGTTCTTCTTTTTAATTACCCCCTTTTTAAACCTTCAGCAAAATGCACAAATTAGTTTTACTTCGTCATGGTGAAAGCCAATGGAACTTGGAAAATCGTTTTACAGGTTGGCATGATGTCAATTTGACTGAACAGGGTGAAAAAGAAGGCAGAGAAGCGGGAAGACTTCTCAAGGCGGAAGGCTTTGAGTTTGATGTCGCTTACACATCTGTTCTTACGAGAGCTATCCGTACACTCTGGCTTGCTCTCACTGAGATGGATCAAGTCTGGATCCCTGTACACAGAGAGTGGCGTTTGAATGAGAGGCACTACGGTGCTTTGCAGGGGTTGAATAAGGCAGAAACTGCTGAGAAACATGGAGATGAACAAGTTCTTGTATGGCGCAGAAGTTATGACATTCCACCTCCTCCCATGACCAAAGAGGATGACGGTTATGCTGGAAAGGACCGTCGTTATGCTGATTTAGATGAAAGTAATATCCCGCTTACTGAATGCTTAAAGGACACCGTGGCACGCTTCCTGCCCCTCTGGGAAGATACCATTGCACCCCAGATTAAATCTGGCAAACAGGTGCTGATTGCAGCTCACGGCAACTCTTTACGGGCATTGATTAAATACCTCGACGGGGTAACTGAAGATGAAATTATTGGCATGAATGTTCCCACCGGGATGCCTCTGGTTTATGATTTAGATGAAAACCTGAAACCTACGAATCGCCAGTATCTCGGAGATCCTGAAAAAGTTGCCAAAGCGATGGAGGCTGTGGCCAACCAGGGAAAAGCGAAGTAGTTCTCGAAACTCCTGCGGACCGTCGACTTGCCCTTTACCAAGAATAGTAATAAATTCTGATTATGGAAACCCCCAGCGATCAAGAAAAACCACTGAAACGAGAGTACGATGACTCCTTTGTCGTTACTCCTGAATACCGTGCTTCTTTACCCGATGTCCAAAATTCTGGGAGTTCCGGAATGGAGGGATCCAATGTACCCATCCTTCAGGTTGGGATTTCAGGATTTAAATTACCACTACGGTTTGTTGGTCCTGATGGAGAGGATTTAACGGTCGAGACAAGTGTTACCGGCACAGTGAGCCTGGATGCTGACAAAAAAGGGATTAATATGTCCCGGATTATACGTATTTTTTACGAGTACAAAAAGGAAGTTTTCTCGCCTGAGATTCTTGCCGGCATTTTACGGCATTATAAAACCAAACTTGATTCAAAGGAAGCCCGGATCAAGGCTGACTTTTCATACCCTATGGTCCAACGAAGTCTTCGCAGTGGCCTCGAGGGCTATCAGTATTACGGTTGTAGTTTTGAAGGTTTGATTGATCGTGCCGACAGGGTGCGTAAAATTATTCACTTTGACTTTGTTTATTCCTCCGCCTGCCCATGCGCCTCTGAGCTATCCGAGCACGCCCGGCAAAGCCGTGACCTTTTGGCAATCCCGCACTCCCAGCGGAGCAAAGCCAGGGTGAGTGTGGAAGTTCACCCCGACCGGGAAGTTTCCCTTCTTGAGTTGCGGGATATGTGTATTAACGGTCTCAAGACTGAAACACAGGTCATGGTTCGACGGGAAGATGAGCAGGCATTTGCAGAAATGAATGGTGCCAAGGTAAAGTTTGTGGAAGATGCGGCCCGTTTGCTTTACGAACAATTGTCCGATGATTCCAGGATAATTGACTTTCGGGTAGTTTGCTCTCACTTCGAATCTTTACACTCTCATGATGCGGTTGCCGTTCTTTGCCGGGGGATAGATGGAGGTTTCCGTGCGGAGTATGAAGACTTTGCCAATTTAGTCGTTTAAATCGGATTGCCCCGAAGTGTACTTCTCAATGCCAAGGGTATGGAAGTAAGCACTCAAATCATTCGTGACCGCGATTGGCTGGATGCCAATCAGGCAGAAATTGATGAACTGTTCACTTCATCGGATTTTGAAAATTTTTATTTTTCCGGCCCTTGGGTAAGGTGCTGGCTGAAAAGGCAAGAACCCACTGCTAAGGTTATCATTGTTGAGGCTCGATCCAGGTCGAATAAATTGGTCGGGTTCTGGCCATTTGTGGAAAGACCTGGTTTGCTGGGAACCAAGGGCCTGTGGCCTTTTGTCTATGATGAAGCCAATTATTTTCACCCGGTCTGCATGAAATCTGCGGCTGTTCCATTGCTCAATGCTTTGGAAAACTTACTGGGGGAATTTTTGTTTTGCTGGATCCCGTTATTTAAGGATTCCTTTTGGCATACTTGTTTTGCTGAGAAAATAGCACAGAGCCGGTTCCTTCATATTCATCGAACACCAAGGAGTTCTTCCTTTATCAGTAAGGATAAGGGTGCCAGCTTTGATGACTACTTGTTTTCTCGAGTCGGTACTAAAACCCGAAAGTCACTTCGCTATGACCAAAAGGCTCTGGCTCAAAAGGGTGATGTCCGCTTTGAAACATTCAGGTGCTTTGAAGAAGTCCGTGCTGCCATGCCTGCCACCTGTATGGTGGAAGTGGAATCATGGAAATCCAGTCAGGGGGCTGGGCTCTACACGGCTCGGGGGAAGCGTGGCTTTTTTTTTGAGTTGTTACCAGAATTAGCAAAGGAAGGTCGAGTGTGGTTATCTATCCTGCGGGTAGATGAAGTGCCCATCGCCTGGCAAATTGAACTTGTGGGGAAGCATAGTGTGGGGCTTCACCATCTCGCTTATGATGAGAGGTGGAAAAAGTATTCCCCCGGAAAACAATTATTATATCACCGGCTCCATGAGCTTTGGGATTCGGGCAAGGTTGTTGACTTCCTTCCAGGCCATTTAGATTACAAAGAAAAACTGGCAACATCAGAAGAGCCCGTTCATGAGATTCACTGGTTTCGCAAAACCCTCAGGGGCTTTCTAGCCCGCCGGCTTATCTTAGGAAACATAAAAGTTCGAAGAAAAATCCGCCAAAAAGCCAAGGAAACAAAAGCAAAAAGAACCATGATGAGTATATTGGAAGATAAGAAGCAGGCATGAAAACGTTTTGCGAGGGCTGTACTCTTTGTTATGCTGGTTCATTATGACTGATATATCTGCACAACTGCATGCCATGCGTGAGCAATACGATCAAGAGCCACTGAGGCGTTCGGCGATGCATCCCTGCCCACTCACCCAATTTACTGCCTGGCTGGGCGATGCGGTTGAGGCCAAAGTGTACGACCCCAATGCCTGCAGTTTATCCACTGTGGATGAGCACAGGTCTCCAGTGGCACGGGCGGTTCTTCTCAAGGGTTTGGAAGACGGACGATTTATTTTTTACACCAATTATAACAGTCGGAAGGCCAGGCATTTAATGGGGAACCCGAAAGCCTGTATGCATTTCCCCTGGTTTTCTTTGCAGCGCCAGGTTATTGTAACCGGAGAAGTTTCAAAAGTGGAAGATTTTCATGCAGAGGAATATTTTCGTTCCCGTCCTTCTTTAAGTAAGCTGGGTGCGTGGGCATCCAACCAAAGCGAAGACCTCGATTCCCGTGAATCCCTGGAGAAATCCTTTTTGGAGGCTAAAGAAAAGTATGGAGATGAACCACCCAAGCCGCCTCATTGGGGCGGGTACTACCTCTCACCCAGTAGTATTGAGTTTTGGCAAGGTGGGCCCAATCGGTTGCATGACCGGTTTTTTTACGAAAATCAAGAGGGTGAGTGGAGGATCAAAAGATTAAACCCATGAGTGAAACAGATTCCAACTATGATTCCGAAAAACTAGATGAGCTTCTCTCTTTGCGTGGCAAACCTTTTGCCGACTGGAAAGAGGAGAGGAAATACCTGCGGGATAAGTGGGGCATGCAGGGCAAGGAAGTGAATTTTGACACCGACAAAGAAATGAAAGAAACCAAGCATTCAGAGGACAAAGAAGAATCATGAACTGGAAAGAGGCTGGAGATTTTGAAGATATCCTGTACCACAAAGCGGATGGTGTGGCGAAGGTCACCATCAATCGCCCGCACAAGAGGAATGCGTTTCGCCCCAAAACCGTCTCCGAAATGTATCAGGCTTTTTTAGATGCGAGGGAAGATCCGGATGTCGGGGTGGTTTTACTCACCGGTGCCGGTCCCCATTCCGATGGCAAGTATGCTTTCTGTTCAGGCGGTGACCAAAGTGTCCGGGGCGATGCCGGGTATGTGGGGGATGATGGTGTTCCCCGGCTCAATGTCTTGGACCTTCAGAAATTAATTCGCAGTATGCCCAAGGTCGTCATTGCCCTGGTCTCAGGGTATGCCATCGGGGGTGGCCATGTTTTGCATGTTGTCTGCGACCTTACCATTGCTGCGGATAATGCGATTTTCGGCCAGACCGGGCCCAAGGTTGGAAGCTTTGACGGCGGGCTTGGCTCCAGTTATCTTGCTCGGATTGTAGGACAGAAAAAAGCCCGTGAGATTTGGTACCTGTGTCGGCAGTACAATGCCCAGGAAGCACTCGATATGGGGTTGGTCAATGCAGTTGTACCTGTTGATAAATTGGAGGAGGAGGGCTTGCAGTGGGCAGGCGAGATTATGGAGAAAAGTCCGCTTGCCATTCGATGTCTCAAGTCTGCCTTCAATGCCGAGCTGGATGGGCAGTCCGGCATACAGGAGCTCGCAGGAAATGCAACTTTGTTGTATTATCTATCCGAGGAGGGGTCGGAAGGAAAAAAAGCTTTTCTCGAGAAGAGAAAGCCAGACTTCAATAAATACCCTTGGCTTCCCTGACCCGACTTATTTCTTTTTTCCTGTAAGCGGAGGCGGGGTCGTACTCCAGATTGAGGACTGCTTCGACGGCGTTGGATTCCATCCTCCACTGCTATAGATCTTGTGCCAGTTCTTGTGTCGGGTTGAATTCCCTTTCGCGAATGGCTCCACTTGGACCCATGGAATTAATCTGATGGTAGGGTGGGAAGTGAAAATAAATGGCTTCCTTATTCAGGGGCTTTTTATCTGAAAATAAAGGCCTCACACTTTCACCATACATGAGTAGCTCCGGAGTGAGGGGCATAAAAGTACTTCCATTTGCACCAATACCTAAAGGTCATCGATGAAGAATAGAAGAATGTTCGGCTGCTTTCCATTCCCCAAACAACCCAGTTTTATATCCTGCCTTCTGAACGGTCTGGGGCAAAGTGATCACAAATAGGGCCTTCCTTGTCCTTTGTGAAATAGTATGGGACATACCCTCTTCAACGGGAAACCTTCCACTCAGCATCGCAGCCCGGGTTGGGGCACAAGTTGGGCTGACTTGAAAGTCCGTAAAGCGGGTGGACCCGGAGTGGACTCGGTCAAGGTGCGGCGTAGGCAGGATTTTGATTACTATGCAGGATAAATCTCCCATACCTTGGTCATCTGTCATCACCAAACCTGCATGGGGACGGCTTTCGCCTCGCTTGCCCCACGCTAAGGTCATGAAACCTAAAATGAAAGTGAATGAAAAAAAAGGCAGGTGAGGCCTTTA
Source organism: Opitutales bacterium (assembly GCA_965661905.1). Lineage (GTDB taxonomy): Bacteria > Verrucomicrobiota > Verrucomicrobiia > Opitutales > Seribacteraceae > Seribacter. Next base: position 6,739 of record CBFIFQ010000058.1, on the reverse strand, counting down.
GGGGTTGATCAGGGACTGAGTCTTCGGTGGGTACCTTTTTTATCGCCGGTGCTTTGGGAAAAGAACGCGCTGGCCACGGCAAGCTTGCATAATCTTACCCTGTTGGTAAGCAATTTGCCCGGATACAATCGTGGTGTCGATAGAGTTGGTAAATGTCATGTGAGGGAAGGGAGACCACCCGCATTGGCTCCAGAGCTTGCTTTTGCTTACATCTGTATTTTTGTCCGGGTCCACAAGTACCATGTCTGCCCAGTATCCCTCCCGCAAGAAGCCGCGTTTTTCCACTTCAAATAACCGAGCTGGAGCATGGCAGGCTCTTTCAACCACAGTTTCCATAGAGAAACATTGTTGTTCGCACATTTCCAGCAAGAGCAGAAGAGAGTGCTGGATTAAAGGAAGTCCGGACGGGGCCTTGAAATAGGTTTCCTGTTTTTCCTCCCAGGTATGGGGGGCGTGATCAGTGGCTAGAACGGAAATGGTACCATCATTGACTGCTTTACGAATCGCATCCCGGTCACTTGCTTTTTTGATCGCAGGGTTACATTTTATCAGGGAGCCCAAAGTGGAATAACTAAGTTCCTCAAACCATAGGTGATGGACACAGGCTTCGGCAGTAATACGGTCATGGCCGGCTTCAAAAAGCTGAAGTTCTTCTTTGGTGGTAATATGGAGGACATGAAGTTTTGCTTTTTCTCTTTGGGCGAGTTCCACCGCCATGCTTGAGGATTGAAGACAGGCTTCCCGGGAGCGAATATTTGGGTGTTCAGAGAAAGGAACGGCTTCTCCATATTGAATGCGGGCTTTTTGCTCATTGGCTAAAATCGACGGGGTATCTTCGCAATGGGTGGCGATGATAGTGGGAGAATGGCGAAAGATTTGCTCGAGGGTGGATTCCTCATCCACCAGCATATTTCCAGTCGATGACCCCATGAATACCTTGATCCCGGCAATGGAACTGGGATCAATGCTCTTAACATGCTCAATGTTTTCATTACTTGCCCCAAGGAAGAAGGCGTAATTGGCAAGTGATCCCTTTTGGGCAATGCTATATTTTTCCTCCAGTTTTTCCGCATCAAGGGTAGGGGGGGATACGTTGGGCATTTCAAAAAAAGTGGTGATTCCCCCTGCCACGGCAGCCTGGGATTCTGAAGCAATGCATGCTTTGTGGGTGAGTCCGGGCTCACGGAAATGCACCTGGTCATCAATAAGTCCGGGCAATACAAGCTTTCCCTCCGCGTTGATTACTTCGCAGTTTGGGTGGAGAGAGGTAAGAGATGGGCCGATATTTTCAATATGTCCGTTGCGGATATAGATATCCTGCTCCTTTTGCTCACCTTCATTTACCAGGGTCCCGCCCGCGATAATAAGATCTTTCATTAGAGGCATACAGGTTTACTTCCATTGGCCGGAGCCAATGATTTGGTATTTGTATGTACAAAGCTCTTCCAACCCCATCGGACCCCGTGCATGGAGCCTGTCGGTTGATATCCCAATCTCCGCCCCCAGCCCAAATTCAAAGCCGTCGGTGTATCGGGTGCTTGCATTCCAGTAAACGGAGGAGGCATCGACTTCGTTTAAAAACTTTTCCGCATTGCTGGAGTCTTCGGTAATAATGGATTCACTGTGCCCGCTGCCATACTGGTTAATGAAAGCAATACCTTCGCTCAGGGAGTCCACCACTTTTACGGCAATCCGAAGGTCAAGGAACTCTTCGGCAAATTCATCTTCTCCTGCAGGAGAAATATCCATGCCTGCAAGGATGGCTTGCCCTTCCTTATCGGCAAAAATCTTGCATCCTTTCTCCAGTAGTGCCCGGGCACATGCGGGAAGAAATTGAGGGGCAATTGATTTTTCAATCACGAGGTTTTCAATGGCGTTACATACCCCCGGGCGGCCACATTTTGCGGAAACCGCGATGTCTTGGGCCATGGCCAACTGGGCACTTGCATCAATGAACAAATTACACACTCCCTTGTAGTGTTTGATTACAGGGATCCGGCTGTTTTCCGCGACAAACCGAATCAGGCCCTCTCCTCCGCGCGGGATGATGCAGTGCACATAGTCATCCATGGTAAGCAAATGGTTGAGGGCTTGCCTGTCAGTAGTTTGGATTAACTGCACCGCATCCTGAGGAAGCGAAGAGGATTGTAATGCCGAGGAGATAATCGCAGCCAGGGCGCGGTTGGAAAATTCGGCCTCTTTTCCCCCTCTTAAAATGGAAGCATTACCGGATTTTAAACAGAGCCCGGCGCAATCAATGGTTACATTGGGACGGGATTCATAAATGATGCCAATTACCCCAATAGGAACCCGTGTTTTTCGAATCTCGAGTCCATTAGGCCGGGTTTTGGATGCAAGGATCTGTCCGACTGGGTCAGGGAGGTCAATAAGTTGCCGTATGCCCTGGGCCATGGCATCAATTCTTGCCTTGTCCAGTTTAAGACGGTCGATCATGGCCGGGCTGAGCCCGTTATCTTTCGCTGCCTCTAAATCAAGTTTGTTTTCTACCAGTAAGGTTTCACGGTTTGATTCCAAGCCTTGGGCAATGGCTTCGAGGGCCCGGTTCTTTTCTTCTTCACTTGCGCGGGTGAGGGCAAGGGAGGCAGAACGGGCACGCTTGGCGATCAATTCAATCTCGGTAAGTAAATCATCAGACATCTGATCCTTTTAAAGGAAGACAGCTTGCGGGTGAAGAGTATTCCGTGGTTTGTGGTGATAATTAAAAAAAAGCCTCCGGTACAAGGAGGCTTTTTTAAAAATGAGATGAATTGTATATCAGGAGTCCTTTTTCTTTTTTCCTTTTTCTTTTCCTTTCTTTTTATCTTCTTTTTTGCCCTTATCCCCATCTTTTCTTTTTTCAGCTTTTTCAGGCTTTGTGCGTGAGGCCATCGCTTCTTTTTTTTCCTCTTCATTAAGCTTGCCGTCCCCATCCTTATCAAATTTTTCAATCGCTTCTTTTTTACGGGCAGCCATCGCACTCAGAGCGTCTTTCTTTTCTTCTGCGTTTAACTCTCCGTCTCCATCCTTATCAAACTTTTTAATGAGGAGGGGAGGCATTTTTCGTTTTGCCATAAAGGCTTTACGAGCCTCCGCTCTTTCCTCGGTGCTTAATTCTCCATCCCCATCGGTATCAAATTTTTTTATCATTTCTGCTCGGGATGGGCGATCGCCAGTACTTTCCTTTTTCTTTCCCTTCTCGGGCTTGGCCGCAAACGAGATGCAGGATAGCAGGATGGAAAGTGCAAATATAGTAATTTTCATAGTGTATTGGTTGTTTGAAGATTTAGGTGATTATCTGAAACTTTAAACCAAACACCGGCGAAAAAGTTTCAAAATAATTATTCTTCAGGCAGGTTTAGGTAATCCTTGGCGTTTTGGTATGAGATTCGTTGAACCATGTCACCCACAAGTTCAAAGTCGTCAGGGATGAAACCATCCTGCATCCATTCTCCCATCAGGTTGGCGAGAATTCTTCGAAAATATTCATGCCTGGGGAATGACAAAAAGGATCGTGAGTCGGTAAGCATCCCCACGAAACGTGAAAGCAATCCTGTATTGGCCACGGTTTTGAGTTGCTCGACCATTCCATCCCGCTGGTCGAGGTGCCACCAACCGGAACCCAGCTGCATCTTTCCGGCTACTTCCCCCTGAAAATTGGCAAGCATGGTGGCAAGGGTGAAGTTGTCAGAAGGGTTGATGTTGTAGAAGATCGTCCTGGGAAGAGCATCCTCCTCCTGTAATTTATTTAAAAATAGGCCCATTTTTTCCGCCTGGGGTAAATCCCCAATTGAGTCGCCCCCGGCGTCGGGGCCGAAGGATGAAAGCAAGCGGGATGAATTATTCCGGATTGCCCCTAAATGAATCTGCATGGTCCAGTCCTTGGCCCGGTACAGTTTACAAAGATAAAGTATGATAAATGAGCCAAACATCTCGGAGTCACCTGGGTTGGCACTTTTTCCCTCCATGGTTTCCTCAAATATTTGTCTCGCTTTTTCTTCGGATGGGAACTGAGCAAAGCACTGGAGGAGTGCGTGGTCGGATAAACGGCAACCAAGGGAGTGAAAGTGATTTACCCGCTTGGCCAGTGCTTCCAGATAATCACTGAATCCATTAATATCTTTTTCAGAACTACCCTGAAGTTTGCAAACCCAGTCCGAAAAATTTTCTGCATCATGAACACCCCAGGATTGATCCGGGCGAAAAGTGGGGAACACCTGACACGGTCGGGCAGGGTCATCTGCAATCTTTTCATGATAAAGGGTGGGAAGGGCAGGGTCATCAGTGGTGCAAAGGGCTTTTACATGAAAGCGTTCGATCATACCCCGGGCCGACAACGATGGCTCCGCCAACTTTCTGTTCGCTTCTTCCCATATATCCTCCGCGGTATCTGGGTTGAGCAAACAGTCGATACCGAAGCATCTTTTTAATTCGAGATGTGTCCAGTGATAGAGCGGGTTTCCCAGGGTATGCGGTATGGTTGCCGCCCATGCCAAGTATTTTTCTTTGGGGTCACCGTTCCCCGATACCAATTCCTCGGGTGTGCCATTGGCCCGCATCGCCCGCCATTTATAGTGGTCAGCTTCAAGCCAGGCTTCGGCCAGGTTTTCAAAACGCCTATTTTGGGCGATCTCATTGGGTGGAAGGTGGTTGTGGAAATCAAGAATTGGTTCATCCTTGGCATATTCATGATACAGGCGCACAGCCTGATCATTGGAGAGAAGAAAATTGTCGTGGATAAAAGACATAAAAATAGTTACACCACAGATTCTGACTTTCTTGCTCTCTGCGTCAAAGGCAAATACACCCGGTTTGTCTTCCACTGAGAAAACCATGATAAATTCTGCCGTGATGGGTAGGGTGAAATCAATGATTTTTTAAAAGATAAAAGAGGGAATAGATTTGAATCTGGATGACTTGCAATCGGTACCAATCGGCTTTTTGCTTGCTCGGGGAGGACAGATTCAATAGGAAATTACACTTTGGGAGCACGGCGCGGTAGCCAAGTGGTAAGGCCGGGGACTGCAAATCCTCTATTCGCCGGTTCGATTCCGGCCCGCGCCTCCATTCTTCACCTTTATAAATGTCTCTGTTTTGAGCAGGTTAAAGAACTTAGGATTGATTCATACGCGATTGGGTTTTCCGCTAAATCAGGAGACGATCCAAGCCTTCCCTATTACCCAAAATGAAGGGAGTAACATGGGTAGCTTTTTACACGATTCGCGAGGATGAAATTCGTATTATTTCCGCACGCCGGGCAAGAAAAGTTGAATGTGAAATTTATGAAAGCAAAAGATTTGGATAAAATATTTGATGACAGACAGGTGGACATTGCCGACCTTCTGGACTTGTCCGTCTGAAGAGAGAAAAATTTTACTCCTTTCCCTTCAATTCTACTCTTCTTATTTATAAAAGTGGTTGTTGGCTAAGATAGCCCTAAGTCCCCATTTGTGGGCAAGATAACCTTCAACTTGCTGCCGTTTCGTATCAGATATTTCAGCAGCGATCATAATAAATTCAGCCACCTCACAGGTGGATTTTTCTGTCGTTAGAGCACCGCCAAACACAATGTCAGAGGGCGATGGAGCACTATCACTTGATAATGCTGAATTTTGGACACGATTCGTACCATTGAGCCAAAACGATGATAATGGAGCTACACCATTATTGTAAGAGATTGCGGGTTCATGGGTTACCGAGAAAATATGCCAGTTCAAATCACCAGTCGTTCCTGGGTCGACCCAATTTTCAGCAAAAAAAGTTGAATGCTTACCATCATGATGACCCAAGAGCCAATTTCTTGAACCTCCACTGTAACCAGAAGAAATAACACGAAACCTCGGATTGCCAGCATATCGGCTTAGGGCAACGATCGAATACCCGCTTTGATCCAAATCATTACTAAAGTTTTTTGTGGTAGCCGTGGTATCATCCCCATCGTAAGCGGCTACGGTTTTACCATTTAATTGCCCGGTAAGTGAGGGGTTCCCATTGGAAATATTCATATCATTGCCATTTCCACTAAGGTCTCTCCAGTTTTGGATGACAGAGCTCGAAAGCTCAAAAGATCCAACATTGGATGCATCCAACCACAATGAAACATTGGATACATCATCTCCAACATTCCAAACATCCATGCCTGCCTCCCCCGACTCCACGCTTCCGAAATCATTGCTTACCACTACGGTGTAATTGCCATCGTGTTGGGTTGCGTTGGCATCGGTGATGGTGAGGGTGGCATTGGTTTCGCCGGCTAATGCCGTGCCGTTCTTTTTCCATTGGTAGGTCAGGTATTTTCCTTCCGCCGATACAGATAAGGATGCATTGGTATCTGCAAAAACGGTCGGTTCCTGCGGTTGGGCCGTAATCTCGGGCTTTAAATATTTGAGAATTTGCTCGCTCAGTTGATTGGTGGTGATCGACCCATTCGCAACCTGTGCCACCGGTACCCCGCTGGAGGCATTGCCATCCTTGCGGTACAAATCAAAAACCCCACTCACCGATGCATTCAAATCGGCTGCGAATACTTTGTTGGAGTAAACATCTGAGGCGGTCTCTCCAGCCACCACATAAGCCACATCATTCAACATAACCGCATCGGCTGCGAATTTGTTTTCTGGGAAGTTGCCCGCACTTGCCCATTGCTTGGTTGCAGGATCGTAAAGCTCGATGGAATTTAAACGCGACGAGCCCTGCATACCACCACCCGCATAAATTCTACCGTTAGCCACCCAGGCAACTG
>CBFIFQ010000057.1:0-14005 GCA_965661905.1 Opitutales bacterium | reverse complement strand
ACATACTGACGACAGCACATCTCAGTGTTTATGCGGATCTTGTGCAGATTTGACTATTACCAAGGAAATCCTTAGTCTAGCGCGTCTACCAATTCCGCCACCTGAGCAATGAACTGATTTTTAGAATATTAATATGTTAAAAGCAAGACCAAGTAGCCTCATAACTGCTAAATATCACCGATCAATATGAAAGATGAAGAAAATATTGTAGATGTTTCTACTCTTGAAAATTTTAATTTACTTCCAATTTGGGAAAAAAAAGAGCGAAAGGGTAAACCAGAAGAAAAAAGCGTATTTCGCAAAGAAAAAAGAGCGGGGCAAAAAAAAGAGCGAAAACAAAATTCAAAAAAGGATAACCTGTATTTTTATACAATTTTTCCAAGTCAAGAAACCATTCAGAAAGTAAGAGCCAAAATAAAAGAAAATGGAATAACTTATTCCCTAAAAGAAATAGCAAATGTACTAGCTGAGAAAAAAGAAAGGCTTTGCATAAAGATAAAGAGTAAAAATCAGAATGTATTTTGGAAATCAAAACGATCCAATGCTGTCTACACAACCAAAGAGGAAGCAGTTCTTGACCTAATATTTACAAAAGAAAATAATCAAATTCAATGTAACATTGAAAATGAATCAACTCCAACTGGAGATTTTAGCCATGTTCTTAAATGCCCACACACTAATAAATTAATTCCACCCACAAATTTTCACAACTTTAGGCAAATCGTGGAGCATCACCTGTATGAAGAGTGCTTAAAGGTGCCGGCAGAAGAATTTGTTAAAAAACTTATAAAAGTGGATGACAGGGAGACAATAGAACAGTGGAAAAATGAAAGTATTAAGATTTATTCATACAGAATCGGGCAAAGATCTAATGCCCAATATAATAGTATATCAAAACTTAAAACTGTTGTTGATGAAGACTTCGAAAAATATTTTTATAAGTCTGAAGAATTTACAATACCGTTTAAAGATCTAGCATTACTTCCCAAAACTATTTCGTCAGAATTAAATATTTTCATCAAAGAAAAAAAAATATGGTATTCACAGTTTCTAGCTCACTGCTTAATAAATTTAAAGAGGGGTGCATTCAGTACATTTAAGAAAAACAATGAAGTTTTTATTAGATACAATCAAAGAAAATCAACCGCTCAATTAATTTCAAATAAATTGTGTACGCTTATTATTCAGCAAATACCTAACGGTAAAACTATTCAAAAAAAAGAGCTAATCAAAATGATTAAATCTGAAGAAAATCTGACTAAAGACATTCTGCTTGAATTGAAGTGGCTAACAAAAGAAGGATATATTAATGAGTACAGCAATGGAGATATTGACCTAAACTAATACTCTGACACTGTAAAATGTCTTTCATGCATACTTAAATATTCTGCTTGTATCACATATTCAGGGCATCCAAAATTCCAGTCTCCGGCTACTCCCCACTCTATGATTAAAACCCAAGGGTCTAATAACAAAGGTTCCACTTCTTCTTCATAAAAACTAATGTCAGGTCTTTTTCTGTAAAGATCACAATGAATTAAATTAACCTTACCTTGTAAAAAGGACACTTTTGCAAATGAAGAGCTTCTTACTTCAGGTAAACCATAATGTTTACAAATCATACGAGAGAAAAATGTTTTCCCCACTCCCAGGTCTCCTTTTAAATACAAAACATACGGTGGCTTAATATTCGACGCTAAATCAGATGCAAAACTTTCAGTTTCAGTTTCTGATTTACAGTGATATTTTTTACCTAGAACAATAGTAGCATTCATCGAATTAGTATAAGCATTGTACTAAATAAATTGAAATTAAAATGAATCCACACAGGCGCACATATGGTTTTATGTTTTTCGTAGTAATAACAGAAAAATAAACCTAATAAAAACAGTACCGTGAAGGAAGAAATACTAAAATGAACAAGGGAAAATAACAATGAACTTACCATTGCAGACATTCCTGCACCTAGATATTTTTTTATACTCCTGTAGAGAAATTTCCTAAACACTATTTCTTCTGTTAGTGGTGCTATAAAAAGTACTGATATTATTATTAATACTTTATTTTCAAAATGCTCATTTTTTAATTTATTTACTACATCTTGAACAGGAAACTCAATGAGCATTAGATGGGATATTGTGGAGAAAACAAATATTACACACCATATTTTTACAAATGATTGCGTCCAATTAAAAATTTTCTTTATTCCAAACTGCTGGTTATATATAAATATGTTAGCTCCAAATGTATTTTTTTGAAGAAATAGAAGTAAAAGTAGTATCAATAGCAATTGATTGCTCAAAAATAACAAAACTAAAACACTAATTATTCCTAAAGTTAAGTTTTTTTCCGAATTCGATTGAAGTGACAGAAGGGTGGGTGAAAAACTTTTGGGGTAATCCTTGGCCAACAAAAATACTCCGTATATCGAAACCAGAAGTGATAGAATCAATCCTGTCATCAATCTATACTTAAATCCTACTCGTAAACAACTTTTCCTCCTACAAAGGTTTTTTCGATTACAGATTTTAAGGGCATCTCAAAAAAGGGATTATTAGTAGACAGACTCAATGTTTCATCATCAGTAAAAACTTTACTTTCTTGAGGGTTAACGACAACAAAATCAGCTTGATGGTCAGGAGCCAAACCTCCGCCCTGAATTTTAAGAATTTTGGCTGGGTTAAAAGAAAGCCATTTTGCGCATTTCATGGCTATATCATCTGTATTTTCTGAAAATCTAGTATAAACAGCACTAAAGCATGTCTCGAGAGATGTTACACCAGCTGGTGCTGCATCAAACTCCGCCTGCTTAAGATAAAGTTGGTGTGGTTCATGGGCTGTGCATATTGCATCAATCGTTCCTTCTTCCAAACCGTTAATTATTGCATCTTGGTCACATTGCTCTCGAAGGGGTGGGTGAGTCTTAAAGTTGGTATTGTAATCTTTGATCCTAGCATCAGTAAAAAACAAATGATGCGGGGTTGTATCAGCTGTTACATTAATCCCTTTTGATTTTGCTTCATAAATTAACTCTACGGAGCCTTTAGATGATATCGAAGATAGATGAATGGGAACACCTAAATTTCTTGAGACTGTTATTGATCTTTGCACAAATAACTCTTCTGCCATTCTTGGGTAACCTCCTAAACCCATAGCTAATGCAACGGAACTGTCATGTGCTGTTCCATATTTGGATAATGATAACTCTCGTGGAAAATCTATTACAGGCAAATTAAACATTGCTGCATATTCAACTCCTTTAACAAAAATTTCATTGTTTTGAGTAGATTTCGGGCAGTCTGTTATGGCAACTACTCCTGATTCCTTCAGTGATCCTATGGGGGAGAGTTTTTTTCCATTCGACTTCTCGGTTAAAGCCCCAGCTAAATGAAAATTTACCACCGCATCCCTTTCGGCACATTCTCTAGCGTATCTCGCATCGCCAGGGTTATCTATAAAAGGGGAAATATCTGGCATTGCTAGTATTGATGTAAAGCCCCCATGAGCTGCAGTTTTTGTGATACTACTTATATTTTCTGTGCTTCCCCGGGTAACATTTCTTGGGTGACATCTTAAATCTATAAACCCAGGCAGAATTAATTTACCATGTAAGTCGAGAACCTCAAATGGTGCCTGACCTTTTATTTCTTCTTCCTTTACAAACTTTGATCCTTGGACCCATAAATCTTTTACTTCATTTGTCTCGTTACTAGGATCAACAACATGGCCATTTTTTAAATGTAAAATATTCACGGCTTAGTAAGTTTGTTTGCACAGAGGTATAAAATTGCCATTCTTACCGCAATTCCATTCGTCACTTGTTGTAAAATTACAGAGTTTTTTGAATCTGCTATAGACGAGTCTATCTCAACGCCTCGATTGATAGGACCAGGATGAAGAATAATAGCATTGGGTTTTAAAAGCTTAGAACGATCTATATTGAGACCAAAAACTTTAGTGTATTCTTCCAAAGATGGAAAGTGGGATGTACTTTGCCTTTCATGTTGAATTCTTAAAAGCATGATCGCATCTGCCTTTTTTAGAGATTCATTCACATCGTGAGATACATTTGCACCCAGTTTTTCAAAATCCCTTGGCACTAATGTTGACGGCCCAACAAAAGTAACATTTGCGCCCAGTTTTTTTAAGCCCCATAAATTCGACCTAGCAACACGGCTAAACAATATATCCCCAAGGATAACAATATTTTTACCACATAAAGATCCTAGCTTCTCTTTTAAGGTAAATATATCTAACAATGCTTGACTTGGGTGTTCATGTGCCCCATCTCCAGCGTTGATAATGGGTACAGGTATAGTCTTGGATAAAAAAAGGGGCGATCCGGCTGAAGCATGGCGAATGACAATTGCATCTGCACCCAAAGCTTGAATATTTTTCGCTGTATCCTTCAATGTTTCACCTTTGGTCAAGCTACTGCTTTGGCTTGCGATCGATATTACATCTGCCGATAAAGACTTAGCCGCAATCTCAAAAGCTACACGTGTCCGAGTGCTTGGCTCCATAAAAAGGTTAACGATTCTTTTGCCTTTTAAATTTTTCGAAGGTAGCTCTTTATTTTCCAGATGAAGTTTAAATTCTTTGGCAAGTTCTAATATGGTCTCAATTTCTTGAACTTCTAGTGACTCCAGGCCCAATAAGGATGTCCGGCTCCAAATCATTTCCACAAAGTATCTTGTTTCGTATTTTTTAAATCAAGAGAATTTTCTCCTGATGATAAATGCTTAGGGGGATTACTAGATCTAGCGTCTAATTGGTTTTGCCTTTTTTTCACCATTTGCCTCATTATTTCTTGTACTTTTTGTTTCATCCATACTGCGGTTGGCGATTGGGCTCGATAGTCTGCCGGGCCATTATTATGAACCCTGGATGTCTCTACAAGATCACAGGTTTGTTCAAATTCTTGTTCATTGGACGGGTCGTAAACTGCATAGGTTTTGCCTCCCATTTGTTTAACAACTGCAAAGACCGGAACATCACTAGGGCCATCTGCAACATAAACCATCTGATCAATTGGGACTCGGCGATCTTGGTGGGGAATCGAGGTATTTACATCTATAGATGGATTCTTATTAGAGCCTTTATTAATTTCGAATATGAATCTTGTTTTTATGGTATTATCAACCGTCATTCCTACTTGAGAAATCTCTAGATCTAAGGGTAATGATAATTCACTTTGGTTCATAAAGTTTGGTGGTACGGGAGACTCAATAAACTCACACGCAAAAACATCCTCTACCAAAGAAAATATCTGACTTCCTTTGATCATTTGAGAAAGGCCGGTACTTATAATGTAGTGCTCAACCTTAAAATCATAACTCGCAAACTCATCTTTTTGAGCTATTTTCATGAGATCTTGAAAAAGCTCCGGTAGCCCCGGACAAAACTCTAACTCTGATCCCAGTTCTAGTAATTTACGGTTTGTCAATCCCCGCATCGGGCCATTTTTTACATAGCTCAGTAAATGATTTAAATATATTGTGTCGGGTGACACGGTGAGTCCGCGACTAGAATAAAGTTCAGGTAACTCATTAACTTCTTTCCAAAACTTACCCTCATCGACTGAAAAATAGTTAAATAATGGGGTCTGCATATATCCCGGAATCAGCGTTTTGTCGAAGTCCCACACACAGGCAATTATGTTTTGTCCGTGAATTTGTAGCATATAGAAAGATAATTATTTATTTACGGATTCCGGTATACCGTAATTTGTGTTAGTTTGTTAAAATGTTTATTATACCCGACATTGAACCTTTTCGGCAACGTTACAATGAATTGGAATCTCAATTGTCAAACCCTGATATTTTTAAGGATGCACAGCTTTCTTCATCACTATCTCGCGAACATAGCCGAATTAAAGCAATTATTACAACTGCTGAAGAATTAAAAGCTGTGGAATTGGAGATTGTTCAAAGTGAAGAATTACTTGAGGATGAAGAATTCGCAGAAACAGCAAAAGAAGATATCAGGCTTCTTACAGATAAAAAAGAGTCTCTGACCCAAAATCTCTTACTGGCTATGCTTCCAGAAGACCCGGATGCAGGTCGCAACACAATACTCGAAATAAGGGCAGGTGCGGGTGGTAATGAAGCTTCACTCTTTGCCCTAGACCTGTACCGAATGTATTGTAAATATTGTGAAAATAAAAATTGGAATGTAGAATGTCTATCGCAGAGTTCTTCAGATTCAGGGGGCCTCAAGGAAGTTATTTTTATGATTAAAGGCGAGGATGCCTGGACTAAACTAAAGTTAGAAAGTGGTGTTCACAGAGTGCAAAGAGTACCCGTAACTGAGGCCAGCGGTAGAATTCATACCTCCACGGCTACTGTGGCAGTCTTACCTGAAGCGAAAGAAGTGGAAATCGATATCGACCCCTCCGACCTTGAGATAAGTGTTTGTCGAGCAAGTGGGCCTGGCGGGCAAGGTGTAAATACAACCGATTCAGCCGTTCAGCTTCTTCACAAGCCAAGCGGAATTAATGTATATTGTGCGGATGAAAGGTCTCAGCTCAAAAATAAAAACAAAGCCATGACAGTTTTAAGGTCACGCTTGCTAAAAGTTAAACAAACAGAGGAGCGAGAGAAATATGCCAAAGAACGAAAAGATCAAGTTGGCACAGGTGATCGGAGCGAAAGAATTAGAACCTATAATTTTCCCCAAAGTAGAATCACAGATCACCGTATTAATTATACATCTCACGCATTAAATGAATCACTAATGGGCGACTTAGACCATGTGTTCGATCATCTGCACAATCATTATCAAAAAATAAGTCTAGAAAACCTTCTTCAACCTAATGAAGGATAAGCCTCTAACCTATAGAGAGGTAATTGAAAAAACGACAGAGTTTTTAACTCGTAAAGGTATACCGTCTGCTAAATGTGATGCAGAATGGATTGTGTCCTTTTTAACCAATAAAAAAAGAGTGGAAATGTATCTTGAATTTGATAATTTCATTCCTCAGGAAAAGGTTTCTCTCATTCGTGATATGGTGGTTAAAAGAGGCAACCGAATTCCCTTACAGCATCTGCTTGGAAGTGTCGAATTTTGTGATTTAAAACTAAAATGTGACCATAGAGCACTTATACCGAGACCCGAAACAGAAAGGTTGGTTGAAATAGTAACTGAAAGATTAAAGAATGATTTTTCTGGTAAGATCCTAGATTTAGGTACTGGCTCAGGGGCGATTATATTATCCCTATGTAATAAACTTAGGTTTGCAACAGGGGTCGGTGTTGATTGTTCACCCGAAAGCTTAAGCTTGGCAGAAGAGAACTTAAAGCTTTCAGGTATTCATCGACGTGTAAAATTCGATCATTTAGATTGGATGACAGGAAAAGGGCCTTCTGGCCTTTATGATGTAGTTATTTCTAATCCCCCTTATTTATCAATAAAGGAGTGGGAGCACTCGCAGCCAGAGGTTAAATCTTTTGATCCTAAATTAGCATTGGTTTCAGAAAACAATGGGTTTAAGCATATCCAAAAACTAGCTGAACTTACCCCTGGAATACTTAAACCCGATGGTTTGTTTTGCTTAGAAATAGGCCGAGGGCAGGCAGAACAAACCGTGTCGGTCATGCAAAAGTCATTTAGTCACATCGAAGTCCTAAAGGATCTTTCCGGTATTAGAAGGTTTGTGTTTTGTAGAACCTAAATTTCGTTGTCCAGAGATTTCGTGTTAAAAGCAGAATCAAAATCTTTTCTGAAAGTAATCCAGTCGGCCATGATGCGAAAAGATTCATGTAGTCTAATGTCATGATTTTCAGGGAGAGTGTAATCCATCTCACTGGATTTGTTGCTATCATTGCTCGTTATTCCCCTTGCAGCTTTTGATTTCTCTTGTTGTTCCTTAACTATTTTTAAGCTAACATTTTTCTGTGGGAAAGATAGTAGCTTAAAAGACTCATAGGTTTTGCTTAGGGTAGATGAAATATTTGAATCTAAGAGCCGCTCTTCAAAACGATTTTGTAAATTAAGCATAGCTTTATTTTTATCTTTTTTTTCTTTAAAAATAGAGATATTCTTTTTGATGTACTTGAATTCGTCCAATCCTTTCTGCCTTTCTAGGCTAGACTGCAAGACATAATCTAATTCAGATTCATGATACACAAACTCGTAATCAGGCCTTCTATGACTCACTGGCGGTATCGAATCCCAGGGCAATGCGTTTTTTAAATCCGACTCCCCAATCGGGAGAAGTTCATTAATTGAAGGAATAGAAATGTCACTTTGTACACCATATATTTGAGTACTTTCCCCTGAAGGCAAATAATACTTTTGAATTGTTATTTTGGCCGCACTACCCTTTTTGGAAGCACTCATAAAATTGTAAGGTATATTCATTTGCAAAAGGGATTGCACTGTTCCTTTGCCATGTGTGGAAGAATCTCCAACGATGAAAGCTCTTTTATGGTTTTTGAGTGCACCAGCGACAATCTCTGAGGCTGAGGCACTATACCTAGAAATTAAAATAATCAGTGGTTTGTTCCAAGAAAGCTTGGGGTTGAAATCAAATTTTTTTCTTATTTTGCCGTCTGTGCTCTTTACTTGTACCACTGGTCCCCGAGAAATAAATAAGCCTGCCAAATTAACAGCCTCACTGAGATATCCACCACCATTTCGGCGAAGGTCGAGAATTAAGCCTTCAATATCAAAATTTTTAAGTGCTATAATTAGCTCTTCAACATCCTCTGTTGCCTTCGGCCCGTTCCCTGAAGAACCATAAAAGGAAGGAAGCTCAATGACTCCAAGCTTATGGTTCGTTCCATTATGCTGAACATCATGCACAGTTGCTTTAGCGAGTTTACCAGTTAATTTAATCCTATCCCTAAGTATACTTACTATTTTTGTAGTCGAAGGCGTTTTAATAGGCTTAATTTCAAGCCGGACTATTGTGTCCTTTGGGCCTTTTATCAACTCTACAATCTTTGATAATTTCATATCAACAACATCTACAAACCCGCCCTGAGATTGTGCAACTTTAAGAATAATATCTTCAGGCTCTAGTTCACGAGATGCTTCGGCTGGGCCTCCTGGTAAAAGTTCCTTAATCGTACAATATCCATCATTATCGGTAAGTACAGCACCTATGCCAACAAACTCATTGTTCATGGCTTGATCGAATTTTTCTTTTTCTTTTAAATTCATAAAGGTGGTATGAGGATCAAAAACTTGTGTTAATGCAGTAAGATAGAGTTCCTGCACATCCTCTGCTTCAAATTCCGTAATGTTTTTTTTCCATCGTATATACCGATCCTTCAAAAGTTGCCTTGCATCCGATAACAATTTATCAAAGTCATCAGTTTCCATATTCAGTGAGGTAACATTAGCGTCAATTGAATTCAAAATTTCATGAATAATCTCATGAGATATCAAATTTTGCCAAACCGACGAAAGATCTTTATCGGTGTCCGACCATTCGGCTTCACTTCGATCATATAAATATTGAGTGCTTTGATTTAAGTCTATCTTTTGTTCAAGTTTCAAAATAGCCTCATCAAGTAAATACATCGACTTTTGTTGATAAACATTAAATATATCAAAAGCTGGGAAAAGGTTTCCTTGAAGGAAATAAGTAATAATATTGGGTGTTATGTTTTGGTGAAACTTATCAATATCTTGTTTGGTAAAATAAAGTTTCTGGGGATCTAGCTTGCTAAGATAAGAATTCAGAAATTTTGTTTGGTTAAGGTCGGCAAGAGAAACCTTATTGTAGTGTGCTTGCTCAAGTGCCTGAACTAGCCACTTTGTTTCATGTTTCATCAAAGCCGTTGGCTCTAAATGATTAACTGCCTGGGCAAATGAAAATAGTGATCCTAAAAAAAATACAGTAATTCCAATCAAATTTCTTGTCATATCTAGTTAGTTACACATTTCAACAAAACTTAATCTTGCTGTAAAAACGATTTCGCCCTGTCTAATAATTGTTTTTCGCTGTTGGTTAAAGAACCAAAGCCCTTAGCATTAATCTTATCCAAAATACGGTCAATTTCCTCATGAACATCTTGGTCTGTTGAAATATTAACCCGGAAATCTGGTTTGTAAGTTTTCTTTTCCCTAAAATTAGATTTTGCTTTGGCTCTAAATTTAACAGCAGGGAAAGAGAAATTGCTTGCTTGTAACATAAAAAAGGCAAAACCTGCAGAAATTCCACCAAGATGAGCTGAATGTGCAATTCCTCCGCCATGTGAAAGTTCACTAAATATCAATCCATAGATTTCTAAACCAATAACACCGTAGAGTATAATTTTTGGCTTCAAGCTTAAAGGTAATACAAAAAATAAAAGGAAATTTATCGGTTCATTTGGTCTTTGTAGACAAAAATAAGCTAGATATCCTGATACAACTGCAGACGCACCGATTAAACTCGATGCTCCACTATTTAAAAGCAACCAAAATACTCCTCCCAATATAGCAGATATGGCACTAAGCCATACAAAATCTGAAGATTTAATATCACGATTAACTGCTCTTCCGATAAAATGAATTCCCAATAAATTGAAAACTAAATGTAAGGGTCCTTCATGTAGTATAGAATAGGAGACCAAAGTCCAAAGATAACCAGAACCGAGACCGTCTCTTGAAAGTGAAATCTTATTTATAAAACTATGCTCAAAACCCAGCAAACTTATTAATGACTGAATAACAAAAGATACAAGAAGTAAAATGATAAGCTTATCGGCTAAGTGAAGACCATCTTGAAAAAGAGGCTTTCTCATGTACTTTCGGTCATATAGCATAAATATTAAGGGTATACACTAAAGATCACAAATTGTAGTAACTTGAGCAAGCTATATAAGAGAAGCAGCTATAGATTTTTTAAGAGAGTTCCTGCATTAAATTGTGTGGTCCCTGTAATGTTTCTCGTTCCTTTGTACGCAACCATTACGAAACAATCTATATCAAGCCTGATTCTTACTGCGATCTTGAGTATTTTTTTGGTAATAAATAAACAACATTTATTTAAATGTAAGAGCCTATGGTCAAAATTATCGCTCATTCTTGTTGGGGTAGCAATATCATGGAGTTTTTCAATTAAAGTTGAACCCAGTGATAAATCAAAACCATCCACGGAAGCAATTTTAGAGGTTGCATTAGAAGGTAATGCCGATGTTCAGGGTGGTCAAAACTTAGTTGCAGCAAAAGTAATCAGGACTGCTAAAGCAAATGAGCATTATATCGGTAAAAAAGTAATGCTTAAATTTAGAGACCAAAAGAGCGTTAAATTTAAATCGACAAAATTTATTATAAAAGGAATATTAACAAATAAAAAAGAACCCTATTTATTAATCAATGTAGATAAATACAATGAAAAATTAAATGGATTTTTTTATAAGAAAATATTAAACTTTCAAGATAAGTTTTTTTATGAAATAAATAATATATCAAAACTAAATCAAGAAGCAAAAAGCTTCCTCATTGCCATGACTACCGGCAATAAATCTTATTTTGAAAATAGTGAAATATCTTTATTTGTAAGAACTGGAACAGTTCATTTATTTGCAGTTAGTGGTCTACACTTCGGAATAATATATCTTATTTTGAAAATAGTTTTAAATTTTATCATTAAGTCTAAAATATTTAAAAGCATTTTAATACTAGTTTTGCTTTATATATATTTAATTTTTATAAATGAATCAATATCAGCAACACGTGCATTTTTTATGGTTTCACTTTGGGAGATTGTTTCTCTTGTTAAAAAAAAGTCCTCTGCATTATCTATTATCTCTCTAGCATTTTTATTTTCTTACCTGTTAAACAGCCAGTCTATCTTTAGCGTTGGATTTCAGCTTTCATTCTCTATCGTCTTGGCGATTATTTGGGTCTTCGAAACCAACGAAACCAAAGGGAATCCTTTTATACTTAATCAATTATATACGGCTGCTAAAGCTTCTTTCGCTTCTTTTTCCAGCAGTGCAATTATTATCCTGCTTACTTTTAAACATTTTGTGCCGATTGCTATCTTTTCAAATATCTTGTTTGTTCCATTGGCATTTCCGATAATGATAATCTGCGTTATATATTGCCTGTTCTTTTTTCTCTTTGAACTAGACTATCCGTGGTTATTGAATATTTCATATAGAATAAGTTCTAAAATACTTAATTTATTAGACTTTGATTATTTATTTATAAATAATATTTATATAAATAGTACTAAAGAGATATTTTTATTTTTACCTTCAATAATAATATTAATTTATAATGTTAGAATTAATTTTTTATCTAAATCTTTAATCATTATTTTGGTGCAAATAATTACTTTACTTTTCGTTAAATTCATTAATTAAATATTTTTTAATTTTTTGAATATTCAACTTTCCTATATACGAGAATTTAAATGTTTTATTTTTACCGAAAAACACTGTCAAAGGTGATATTTTTGTAGAATTTGAAGGAATATATTCTGTTAACGCCGTAATCTCACTTCCATGCATTATAAAGTTTGAACTTGATAGTTGCGCGTTTTCTAGGCAGATCATTGCATCATTTTTTGATGCATCTACGCATATTGTGTAAAGTTTAAATCCACGTTTTCTAAAAATTTTAAATGTTTCAGATAGTGCTAAAAGATTTTCTCTACAATCCTCATCAGTCGTCGTCCATAAATAAAAAACGGTAGGATTAACCGTTCCATATTCTAAGAAAAACCCCAGGGTTGTTTTATCGATTTCCCGAAGGGTTACTTTTTCTTCCGAGTACCTGCGCTTAACATGTTCCGCTAATTTTATATCTTTGTCGGTTTTTATCGAAGTCCCGTGAACTTTTGTTTTCTTATATTCCTCTTTGCCTGCCAGGGCATTTTTAAAAGATTTGTACAAATCTGATTTCTCTACATTTTCAGGATCGTTGTAATCACCTATCCTGCCATTGTAGATAAGTTTTCTATTTTTATTGAATAAGAAAGCGTGTGGTGTTGTTGTGGACCCTAGAAAGCTCGATACTGTCTGCATCTTGCCATCATATAAATAAGGGAAATTAAATTTATTCGATAAATGACGTGTTTTCATATCTTCAAAGCTATCACTTAAGTCAGAATATGCTAATTCATCGGGTATTATAGCTTTTTCGTTATTTGGTGAAATTACCACAACTTTTGAATTCTTGCTTTTAAATTCTTTTGTTATTTCTTTGATCGCGTATTCAAATTTTTGTGAGATTTGACAGTGATTCGAATACAATATAATACACACATAATCAGAACCTTTTAGGTTCTTTATTGTGTATATATTATTATCAATATTCCGTAAGCTGATTGGTGGTAAATCATTACCAAATGTAAACAAACAAGTATCGATTATAAGGGCACAAAATAAAATAATTCTTTTTTTCATTCTTTATTCTGCCTAAACTAAGGGTTGTCTGCAAAGTTATCAATCATTAGAAAGGAAGAATGTTTCCAAATGATAGTTTATCTAATTGGGCCAGTGGTAAAGGGATTTGGTCGGATGTTTCAGATGATGACTGGAATGATTGGCGTTGGCAAATGCGCAATCGCCTGCAAAAAAAAAGTGATTTTGAAAAATTCATTCAATTAACTGATGAAGAGGTTGAAGGGTTCAAAATTGCTGAAAATAAACTTTCTGTTGCCGTCACACCTTATTTTTTCAATCTGATTGACCGAAAACACCCTGACTGTCCATTGAGAAGACAGGTTATGCCCTCTGCTATGGAAGCATTACACTCGGAAGATGAAATGCTGGATCCTGTTGGCGAGGAATCTTCAATGACAGCCCCCGGTATCGTTCATCGTTATCCAGACAGAGTTCTCTTTTTGGTAACAGACCGGTGTGCTGCCTATTGTCGGTATTGCACCAGAAGTCGCTTAGTTTCAAATGCCCAGGGTTATGGTTTTCATCCCCAGATCGAACAATCCATTCAGTATATAGCCAGCAATGATAATATTCGGGATGTTCGAATCCGTTTAAATCTCTTTTCCTTGTGTGCACTCATGAATCAACAAACTTTAGGTTTAAGAAATGTACTGGTT
>CBFIFQ010000056.1:0-14335 GCA_965661905.1 Opitutales bacterium | reverse complement strand
CAGGCGAAAGGTGGTCTCTAAGCCCAGAGAGATACGCTTGGTTCGGACATCCGCTGGTTCACAGTTCCAATAGTCCGCAAGTTGACGGTCCGAAAAGCCAGCTTCCTTGCCCTGGCGAAAAGATTCATAATCAATGGTTTCCAAGCTGGAACCACGTAATGACTGCCCGATTTGATAAAGCTCTTCCAGTTGGGTGGTAAACCATGGATCGATCCCTGATTGCTTGGATAAATCCTCAGCAGTCATGCCCATATCAAGTGCTTTGTAAAGAAAAGTTGGGCGGTCGGCTGATGGTCTTTTCACCCCGGCCCTCACCGCTGATTTGTCCAGTTCCTGGTCAGCCAGTTTACCGGACTCAAACCCCTTCAAACCAATCTCCAAAGACCTCATGGCTTTTTGAAAAGATTCTTTGAAAGTGCGCCCAATGGCCATCGCTTCCCCCACCGACTTCATGGCAGAGGTCAGGGTGGAATCAGTCTCGGGGAATTTCTCAAAAGTAAAACGGGGAACCTTGGTCACCACATAGTCAATGGAAGGCTCAAAAGAAGCAGGGGTTTCTTTGGTTACATCATTTTGCAACTCGTCCAAGGAATACCCGACTGCAAGCTTGGCGGCAAATTTGGCAATGGGGAAACCGGTCGCCTTGGAAGCAAGGGCGGAACTTCGGGAAACCCGGGGGTTCATCTCTATCACGACCATCCGGCCGTTTTCAGGATTGGTGGCAAATTGAATATTACTCCCTCCGGTTTCCACCCCAATCTCACGGATACAGGCAAAAGAGGCATCCCGCATCAACTGGTACTCTTTATCGGAAAGGGTCATGGCTGGTGCGATGGTGATGGAGTCACCCGTGTGCACACCCATGGGGTCAAAGTTTTCAATGGAACAAATGACCACGCATTGGTCTTTGTAGTCACGCATGACCTCCATTTCATATTCTTTCCAACCCAGCAAACACTCTTCCATGAGAACTTGACTGATCGGGGAAGCGTCCAGCCCCTGCCTCATCATGACATCAAATTCTTCCCGGTTGTAGGCAATGCCGCCACCGGTGCCACCCAGGGTAAAGGCAGGGCGTAAAATGATGGGGAAGTCGCCGAGCTCATCCAGGTGAGAATGTGCCTCATCCAAGGTATTGACTGAAAAAGAGCGGGCCACATCCAGACCGATTTCAAGCATAGCCTGCTTGAACAATTCCCGGTCCTCTCCTTTTTTAATGGCCGCAGGCTTTGCTCCAATCATTTCCACCCCGTACTTTTCCAAAATACCCGCGGCATGAAGCTCCAAGGATAAATTCAATCCGGTTTGTCCACCGAGGGTGGGAAGCAGGGCATCCGGTTTTTCTTTCTCAATGATAGCGGTGACGCTTTCAACTGTTAGTGGCTCCACATAGGTGGCATCGGCAAACTCCGGGTCTGTCATGATCGTTGCCGGGTTACTGTTGACCAGTGAAACACGGTACCCTTCCTCCCGTAAAGCTTTACAGGCCTGGGCACCACTGTAGTCAAATTCACAGGCTTGCCCGATGATGATCGGACCTGAACCAATAATTAAAATATGCTCGATGTCGTTACGTTTAGGCATGCGGAAATATCAATACATTCAAGTTAAGGCGAAGGAACCGAAAACCTTTAAATCCCTTTTGGGCATTCGAATCAATTTCATTCGAACATTTCGTCAAAAAATTCCTTCATTTGAAAACGAAGGCATAATTTGACCGCTTATACAATCGGTGGAAGATCCCCTCCGCCCGCAACCTTTACCAGGGCATCCTTTATCTTCTCTCCCCCACTAACAATCTCAATGGTTTTACCAAAAGTAAATACATTCCGGAGTGTCTCGATAATACAATCAACCAAATCCTCTCTGGGCAAATAACCATGAAAACCTAGTTTCTCGGATGCCTGAATCCGGCCGGTCCCTCTTTCGTCCAGCAAGGTACCGGGGGCAAGGATGGTTGCATCCAGGCGAGTGGAGCGAAGATAACCATCCGCCACCCCTTTGGCACGCAGGTAATTCTGAATCCGGGTGGATTCACTGGCTGGGTCTGCCCCAATCGCACTGACCATGATAAATCTTTTCACCCCCTCCTTTTCACAATCCTTCATCAAGCGAATAGCTGCATTCTGATCCACATCTATAGTTTTTTCAGGACCGGTATGCCCCCCCGAACCAGCCGTGAAAACAACCGCGTCCAACCCGGGTAAGTACTTTCCCACACCTTCCTCCAAATCTCCGGTAACCGCAGGGACTCCAAGAGCCGTAAATTTCATCTGCTGTTGAGAATTACGGATTAAGGCGACCGGGGAAAAACCATGAGCGGCCCAGAGTTTACCGCTTAAAATTGTACCCACTTTCCCATTTGCCCCTGCGATTAATACCTTCATCTAGTTGGTAGTAGAATCTTCTCTTCAGAATGGCAAGGCAGAGCGTCTTTCCGGCAGATATAAAAACCCGTCTTAAAGTCTACATTGTCAAGAACCTTTCCCTTTCCCCTGCAAACTTTTTCATTCTTTGACAGTTTCTGTAATTTCCCTGGCAAAGAAACGAAAAACTCAGGCACTTCAGAAGAAGAGAAATCGAATCGATTTTGATCGTCCTTCCCTTTTTAAAAACCTATATGATTAGGCTCTTAGAATCATGACCACAACTGTACGCACTCGAATTGCTCCATCCCCGACTGGAGCTCCCCATGTGGGGACGGCCTATATGGCTCTCTTCAACCTTGCCTTTGCTCGAAAGCATGGGGGACAAATAGTTTTGCGGATTGAAGATACCGACCGGCAGCGATCCACCCCTGAATCCGAGAAAGCCATTTTGGATGCCTTGGAGTGGTTAGGAATTGAGTGGGATGAGGGCCCAGACTGTGGCGGAGATCATGGACCTTACCGACAAAGTGAACGCCTGGAAACCCATCAAGCTGAGGTAAACCGACTCCTGGAGCAAGGCGATGCTTATCCTTGTTTCTGCACAGCTGAAAGATTGGATCAGGTTCGAAAGGAACAGATGGCCAACAAAGAAACCCCCCGCTATGATGGCCATTGCCTAAACCTAACCCCGGAAGAAATCGAAAAAAAGAAAGCTAAGGGGGAACCTTTTGTTGTAAGAATGAAGGTGCCCGAAGAGGGGGAATGTGTTTTCAACGATGAATTACGTGGAGAAGTCCGTATTGATTGGAAGCAAATCGATCATCAGGTCTTGCAGAAGTCGGACGGATACCCCACCTATCACCTCGCCAATGTGGTGGATGATCACAGCATGAAAATATCCCATGTGATTCGTGGTGAAGAGTGGATAAGCAGCACTCCCAAACATGTTTTACTCTACCAGCAGCTTGGGTGGGAAGCCCCGGCATTTGCCCACCTGCCCCTCCTGCGAAACCCGGATAAGTCCAAATTATCCAAGAGAAAAAACCCGACCGGTATATTTTACTACCGGGATGCCGGTTACTTGCCGGAAGCTATGCTTAATTATTTGGGCATGATGGGATACACCCTGCCCGATCAAAGGGAAATCTTTTCCCTGAGCGAGTTAGCTGAAACTTTTGAAATCAAAAGGATGAGCCTGGGAGGGCCAATTTTTGATCTCGCCAAGCTCAAGTGGTTAAACGGCAGATACTTGCGTGAGAATCTCACCCCGGATAAAATTGTGGATCGCTTGGTCAACTGGAAAGCGAATAAAGAAAAGTTTACTCAAATCCTCGAGCTTGCCCTGCCTCGGCTTGAAACCTTTTCCGATTTCTTTCCTCTGGCCCAACATATGTTTGAAGAATGCCCAAGCTACTCCACGAATGACTTGATTGGTAAACAGGAAACCACTGCTGTTTCCCGCTTGCTTAAAATTGCCGAGTGGGAGCTGGAGAAAATAAGCAATTGGAACCGGAATACCCTGTCAGAAATGTTTCAAGGGATGGCCCAGGTGGAAGAAATGAAATTGAAGGAATTATTACGCCCTTTCTTTTTTGCAATCTCTGGAAGTGCGGTTTCGCTTCCCCTCTTTGACAGCATGGCTCTTCTCGGCCCGGACCTCAGCAGGGTACGCTTGCGTAACGCTCTCCAGAAACTGAGCGACGCGGGAGCCGGGTTAAGCAAAAAAGGTTTAAAAAGCTTGGAAAAAGAATACCGGGCAGCGTACGGCAACCGCATAGATTAAGAAAAGATTACGATTATGAGCTCAGACAAGGCAGAACTTTCAGAGGAAAAATCTTTGGATTTTATACGCACGAAAATTAAGGAGGATCAGGAAACAGGGAAAAATGACGGACGCGTTCATACCCGTTTCCCCCCGGAACCCAATGGGTATCTACACCTGGGCCATGCCAAAAGCATTTGCCTGAATTTTGGCATAGCCAAGGAATTTAACGGAGTCTGCAACTTACGACTGGATGACACCAACCCCAGTGCCGAAAAAACTGAGTATGCCGAAGCGATTATGGAGGATGTTCGCTGGCTGGGTTTTGACTGGGAAGACCGTCTCTTTCATGCCTCCGATTATTTTGAACAATTTTATGAGTGGGCCACCCAACTTGTCCGGGAAAGCAAAGCCTTTGTTTGTGACCTTACATTTGAAGAGATGAGATCCCACCGGGGCAATCTGACCGAACCGGGCAAGGAAAGCCCTTTCCGCAACCGAACCGTCGAGGAAAACCTGACACTTTTGGAAGGGATGAAAAAGGGAGAATTCCCTGAAGGTTCCAGGACATTACGAGCCAAGATAGATATGGCTTCCCCAAACCTAAACCTGCGTGACCCGGTTTTATACCGCATTATTGACCAAAAGCACCCCAAAACAGGAGAGCAATGGAAGATTTACCCATCCTATGATTTTGCCCACGGACAGTCAGATTCCATGGAGGGAATCACCCACTCCCTTTGCACCTTGGAATTTGAACATCACCGTCCGCTTTACGACTGGTTTTGTGAAAACCTCAATATTCACCACCCCCAGCAAATAGAATTTGCCCGCTTAAACCTGAATTATACGGTGATGAGTAAGCGTAAAATGCTACGTTTGGTGGAGGAAGGTCATGTTGAGGCTTGGGATGACCCACGCATGCCGACCCTGAGCGGTATGCGCCGAAGAGGATTCACCCCCCTTTCAATTCGAAACTTCTGCGACCGTGTTGGTCTGGCCAAAAGAGAAAATGTCATCGAAATGGAACTGTTAGAGTATTGCCTGCGGGATGATCTCAATAAAATGGCAGTACGCAGGCTTGGGGTGCTGAACCCCCTCAAGGTAACCATCGACAATTACCCCGAAAACCATTCCGATGAAGTGGAAGCGGTGAATAACCCGGAAGATCCGGATGCCGGCTCGCGTACCATATCATTTTCCAAGGAAATTTTCATTGATCGCAATGACTTCATGGAAGAGCCCCCAAAAAAATACTTCCGCCTCGCTCCGGGAAAAGAAGTGAGACTTAAGTATGCCTTCTATATTACCTGCAAGGAAGTAATCAAGAATAGCGAAGGGGAAATCGTGGAACTCATCTGCTCCTATGACCCCGAAAGTCGTGGGGGCGATACTCCGGATGGAAGAAAAGTGAAAGGCACAATTCAATGGGTCGATGCCAAATCTGCCATTCCCTGCCAGACACATCTTTACGACCGTCTTTTTTCAGTGCCCAACCCGGATGATGTCGAGGAAGGTAAAGATTTCACCGACTACCTCAATCCAGAATCTTTAACGGTCCTGCAGACCACACTTGTGGAACCCAGTATTCAACAATTAGGAGTCGGCCAACCCTTTCAATTAGAGCGAATTGGATACTTTTGCATCGACCCAAAAAAGACTGAAGATGCCAGGCTCATTCTCAATCGTAGTGTTGCCATGAGGGATAGTTGGGCAAAAAAAGCAAAAAAGTAGTAAAAAGTATAATAATTTAATTCGATTCATGCTTGCCATTGGTAATCGTTTTGCGATCATTTAGAAATCATTGTTACCCCAAAAGTATCAATCACACAGCCCAAATAATATATGAGTAATAAAGAATCAGAACCGGATATGAAATTGTTTTGGGGGTGTTTTATCGCCCTCATTACCACGGCCTTTGCTTTCATTACGAGAGCTTTCCTTGTAAACGCAGAGCCTTTCTGGCCCAGCACTTTTGGTCTGGACCAAGTCCAGGGACAAGAGCTATTTGGTGCCGGCATATGGCCTTTTGCGATCAGTATTATCGTCTTCAGTCTGATTATTGACAACATCGGTTATCGGGCCGCAATGATTTTCAGTTTCGTCTGCTACGCGGCGTACGCCTTCCTTGCATTTCAAGCCTACGGTATTGTCATGGCAGAAGGTCTTGCTGGAGAAGAACTGAAAGCTGCCCAAGGCCTTGCCTATGACCGCCTCTACTGGGGCTCAGTAATTCTTGGTCTCGGAAACGGAACGGTGGAAGCATTCATTAATCCTGTGGTTGCCACTATGTTCAAAAAAGACAAAACCAAGTGGCTCAACATTCTACATGCCGGATGGCCAGGTGGTTTGGTGATTGGTGGTATTCTCACGATCCTTCTCGGTGCACAAGCTGCTGAAGACTGGAGAATTCTTATCTATTTAATCGCTATTCCTGCCGTTGTTTACCTAGTGATGCTTATGAAAGCAAGGTTCCCCGTCAATGAGCGTGTGGAAGCAGGAACTTCCTACAAGGAAATGCTTGCAGAGTTTGGCGCGATTGGTGCCCTCATTGCCGGCTACCTGATTTACAGGCAACTGGGCATGGTTTTTGGTTGGGAGGACAATGTTGTTTACATTCTCACTGCGGTTTCAACCATTGCCTACTTCCTGTATTGTAAATCCTTGGGTCGCCCGCTACTCATCTTTATGTGCATTATCATGATCCCCTTGGCCACGACTGAGTTGGGTACGGATGGTGCGATCTCCGGGCTGATGGAAGAACCGATGAAGGCTGCGGGATATAATGGCCTTTGGGTGCTTATCTACACTTCTGCAATTATGATGGTGCTTCGCTTTTGGTTTGCCGGTCCTATTGTGGCCAAGCTTGGGCCTCTGGGTCTCTTAGCCACCTCTGCGGTGCTTGCCATTGCCGGGCTCTACCTCTTAAGTTCCGCAACCGGGCTTACCATGATCTTTGTTTTCGCCACCCTTTACGGATTTGGTAAAACATTTTTCTGGCCCACCACTCTTGGGGTTGTATCTGAGCAGTGTCCAAAAGGAGGAGCTCTCACCCTCAATGCAATTGCGGGTATTGGTATGCTTGCAGTCGGTATTTTGGGTGGACCAGTCATTGGTAAAATGACTGAGGATTCAATCAAAGCCTCGGTGGAAGCTTCCACCTCAGAAGAAACTTATAAATCTATATCGAACGACAGTACCTACTTTCTTGGTGACTACACCGCAGTAGACGCAGACAAGGTCGCTGCCCTCCCTGAAAAAGAACAGGGTGAAGTCAAGGAGAGTATCCAAAACGGGAAGCAAGGTTCACTCGCAAGCGTGGCGATCTTTCCGGTCTTCATGCTCGCCTGCTACCTCGCCTTGATTTTCTACTTCAAGGGTAAAGGCGGCTACAAGCCGGTTGAGATCTAAAAGTTTACTTTTATAACCTTTACAAAAAAAGCCATATCCTTTGGGATATGGTTTTTTTTGTAATTAGAACCTCCTTAAACCAAACTTAAAAAAAGTATAACCCATCAAAAAATAAATTATGGCTAAGAAAAAACCATTGCGAATCGGACTCATTGGATACGGCTTCATGGGGCGTACCCACTCCAACGCCTTCCGTAAGGTTCCAAACTTCTTCCCTGAGTTGAAGTATACTCCTGAACTTGCAGCTGTCTGTGCTCGTAACAAAGACCGGGCCCAGGAGTTTGCTGAACAATGGGGCTACGAGTCAGTTGAGACAGACTGGAAAAAACTTATCGCTCGCGACGATATTGATGTCATCGATATCGCGGCGCCCAATAATGTACACCATGAAATCGCTATTGCCGCGGCCAAAGCAGGGAAAGCCATTCTTTGTGAAAAACCTCTCGCCTTGAACTGTAAAGAGGGAGAAGAGATGGTGCGTGAAGTTGAAAAAGCCGGCGTGCCTAACATGGTTTGGTACAACTACCGGAGAATTCCTGCCGTTACCATGGCCAAGGAAATGATTGATGAAGGAAGATTGGGGAAGATTTATCATTACCGATCCAACTTCCTGCAGGACTGGACCATCAGTGAAGATTTACCCCAGGGCGGAGAAGCCCTGTGGCGTCTGGATGCCAAGATTGCCGGAAGCGGCGTGACTGGTGATTTGCTCGCCCATTGCATTGATACTGCGATTTGGCTCAACGGCCCGATTGTGGAGGTAAGTGCGATGACCGAGACCTTCATCAAGGAGCGCGTACATGCGAAAACCGGAAAGAAAGCAAAGGTAACAATTGATGATGCCTGTGCATTCCTCGCCAAGTTTGCCAACGGTTCCCTGGCGATCTTTGAGTCCACCCGTTATGCCCGAGGCCACAAAGCCCTCTACACCCTGGAAATAAATGGTGCGGATGGTTCTCTTGCCTGGGACTTGCATGACCTGCACCGACTTGAGTATTTTGAGCATGACAAAGAAGACCCCAAGACCCGGGGTTGGCGCTCCATTCATGTATCAGACGGGGGCGAGCATCCCTACATGGATAAATGGTGGGTCCCCGGACTCAACATCGGATATGAGCACAGCTTCATTAACCAGTTTGCTGACTTTGTCGCAGGATACGGCTCCCGCAAAAAACGCCCATTACGCCCTGACTTCAGGGATGCATTGGAAACCCAATATATCTGCGAAGCCGTCCTGGACTCGGCTAAGACAGGTCGTTGGAAAAAAGTGGGGAAGATTCGGTCCAAGGCTAATTAAGGATTTTATTAATCCAAATTTATTTAAAAAAAGCCGGGGCATTTGCCCCGGTTTTTTTATGTTGATTCAAGGAATCTTTAGTCTTGCTCTTTTGAGGGATTGAAAAAGGGTTTATCTCATGAAATTCTCAATTTATCTCTGCATCGGTCTTTCTTTGTTATTTTCATCCTATGGCAATGATTGGCCTCATTGGCGCGGGAGCGATCGCGACGGGCTCTCAAAAGAAACGGGACTGCTACAGGAGTGGCCAAGTGGAGGACCCAATAAAATATGGACAACCTCAGAGGCTGGTATCGGCTACTCCGGCTTTTCCGTATCCGAGGGTAGACTCTACACCCTCGGTGCTTTTGGAAAGGAAGAACACCTGCTTGCTTTCGATGCCAAAACCGGGAAAAAGACCTGGCAGGTTTCTATTGGCGAATTGCTGACAAATAGCTGGGGAGATGGGCCACGAATGACACCCACCGTCGCAGATGAAAAAGTCTATGCCCTTGGAGGCAGGGGAAACCTTGTTTGTGTGGATGCCCAGTCAGGCCGAAAAATTTGGCAGGTTCACCTTGTTCAGGATCTTGGTGGCACTGTACCCAATTGGGGATACACGGAATCTGTTTTAGTGGATCAAGGGCGAGTCATTTGTACCCCTGGAGGTGAAAAGGGAACATTAGCCGCTCTGGATAGCAAGACTGGAAAAGTGATTTGGAGAAGTAGAGAATTTACCGACGGAGCCCAATACTCCTCCCCCATCGTCATAAATCAGGAAGGTACCATACAATATGTGCAATTGGTGATGAAAAACCTGGTGGGTATTGAAGCAGATTCCGGAAGACTTCTGTGGAAGTCACCATGGTCTGGAAGAACCGCGGTCATACCCACCCCCATTCATGACGATGGGTATGTATTTATCACCACAGGTTATGGCGTGGGCTGTAAATTGGTAAAAATTGGAAAAGGTAAGGCACAGGATATGTACGAGAACAAATTCATGAAAAACCACCATGGCGGGGTCATAAAGTATGGAGATTTTATCTATGGTTATTCCGATGGATACGGTTGGGTATGCCTTGATTTCAAAAAAGGAGAACTGCAATGGAATGAGAAAAAGGCTTTGGGCAAAGGTGCCATTGCCTATGCCGATAACCGCTTTTATTGCCTAAGCGAAAAAGAGGGTAAAATTGTACTGATCGAAGCCACCCCGAATGGATGGAATCCCAGGGGAGAATTCACCATCACTCCTCAAACCAAGCAGCGAAGCACCAGAGGCAAAATTTGGACACACCCGGTAATCTCAAACGGAAAGCTCTACCTGCGTGATCAGGAACTAATTCACTGTTACGATATAAGTGGGTAATTTTTTACTCCAGCCCTAAGACTTTCTTTCCTTCATCGGAAATCATACGTGGGTTCCAGGCGGGTTCCCACACAATATCCACAACTGCTGTATCTACCTCAGGCAAGGCAAGAATGCGCTGCTTTGCATCATCGGCAATAACCGGGCCCATGCCACATCCCTGGGCGGTTAAGGTCATCTTCACGGATATATGCTTTCCTTTCTCTCCATCTTCAACCTGCATGTCATAAATGAGCCCAAGGTCCACGATATTAACCGGAATTTCAGGGTCATAGCAGCCCCTCATCGCCTCCCAGACCTGATCCTCACTAAAGGGACCCTGGTCCTTTGCAGGTTCTTTGGTGGATAGAACCTGTTGCTTAACTTCTTCCCCCAGGGCATCCAGGGCATCCTCCCCCACCCGGTACATCCCATTGGGGTCTCGAAGAGTAACGGATCCACCGAGGGATTGAGCAATGGAAAAAGTGGCACCTTCAGCCAGGGTAACTTCATCTCCGGCAGGGATAATCGTGGCGACGCAATTTTTTTGAAGTGTGATTTCTTTATTCATTTTTAAACATTGTAATGGAGAAGAGATTAATCGACAAAGCCAAAGGCCCTCCGGTACCAGGGCAAGACACCATAGGCATGCCTTGGGTCGTTAAGACTTTGCAGGAAAGATAAGTTATGCAGAAGCTCATCCTTTATCTTATATAACGCCCCGGGGCGTTGCGGATCTGTACGACTGGAGGCCTGGGCAGAAACAGAAAGCATTTCCTCCAGTGCCTGTAAGGGAGTTTCCACTTGAGGCACTTCCACAACCTCATAATCATGACCGAGTTGGGCAAGTTGGGCGGCCTGCTGTACAGATGCCTCAATCCCCCCAAAGGCATCGATTAAACCAGCGGTCTTGGCATCTATACCCGTCCAAACCCGGCCCTCAGCAATCATCTCGACTTTATCCGTTTCCATTTTTCTCGCCGTGGCAACCAGCTGGACGAATTTAGCGTAAAGGGACTGGACATATTCCTGAATCACCGCAAGTTCTTCTGGGGACTTGGGGCGGGAAACCGACATGATATCTGAATGGTTGTGGGTTTTTACGGCATCCCAGTACATGCCATACCCGGCAGCAATATCTTTAAGATTAGGCAACAAGCCAAAAACACCGATCGAGCCGGTTATGGTCTGTTTGGATGCAAGTAGGCGGTCGCACTCGGTGGCTATCCAATACCCACCAGATGCGGCAACCGGCCCCATGGAAACAACCACGGGGATACCATCCTGACGAACTCTGCGGAGCTCCTGCAAAATGGCATCCGAACCGGAAACACTGCCCCCCGGGCTGTTGACTCTCAACACAATAGCCCGGCAATTTTCATCGGCCCGAGCCTCTTGTAAACGCTTGGCAATTTGATGGCCTCCCACCGAAGTTCCATCATCTCCCCACCCGTCCATAATGGAGCCCTCCACATAGACAATCTTTACTTGCGGAGAAGGGTTTTCCAGATCTTGACTTAGGCTGGCGGTGGTATCCGGGCGGTCCAGGTATTTGATAAAATCAATTTCTGTGTAGCTATATTCATCATCAAATGACCCCACCTCGATCAGGCGGTCTACCATTTGGTCATAAGGCACAACCGAGTCGACTAATTTTTCAGCCAATGCATCCGTCGGTTTTAAAAGATAATTTTCAGAAAATTTCTGTTGTAGTATTTTGGCATCCACTGAGCGGTTATTGGAAATCGTGGCCATATAGTCTTTCCATCGAAGACGAAGGAGACGGTTAATCTGCTGGCGGTTTTCCTCACTGAACTCAGTGGAGATAAAAGGTTCCACCGCTCCCTTAAAATCACCCGTTCGCACAACCTGAATACCGACGCCATACTTTTCAAACGCTTCCCCAAAGAACAAAGACTCACTGGAGAGCCCTTTAAAAAGAAGACTACCACTTGGGTCCATAGACAATTCGTCGCAAATTGAGAAAACCAGATAATCGAGTTGTGAAGGGTTACGCATATACCCGATCACCGGTTTACTGGATTTTTTAAAATCCAGAATACCATCGACAAGCTCTTGCACGGTTGCATAGCCACAACCATACCCCGATGGCATAAATCCACCTTCAATAAAGAGAGCTTTGACCTTCGGATCAGATTTGGCTTTCTTTAAGGCTTGAAGAACTTCCCAAAGGTGCATCTGGGGAGGTTCCTGTTCATCGGTTAAGGCCTGACGCGTTAAATCCTCTATCCCCATACCACCAGGTCGGTCGGTCAGGTTCATCGTGAGATTCAAAGTAAGAATCGAGTCAGGCTCATGCTCAATTATGCCATCATCGACCAAAGATGTAAGTATGGCGGTCAGTAAAAAAAGAGAAAAAATGGCAAAAAGTACACTGGAAACCAGTGAAAGTGCCAAACGCTTAAGAATTTCCTTAAAAAATGATTTCATGTGGAATAGTAAAAAACCTTTATTTTCAGGATTCGTCGAAGAAAAACTTTGCCTGTCTCAAAAAAGAGCGCAAGTTAGCCCGTGATGAATGAAGAAGAATTGACCGTTGAAAGAAAAGCCCTCCGAATCAATCTCGATTCGAGTAAGTATGGCACTTTTGCAGAAATTGGTGCCGGCCAAGAGGTCGCCCGACATTTTTTCCAGGCTGGAGGAGCTGCCGGCACCGTGGCCAAAACCATGTCTGCCTATGACATGAAGTTTAGTGATGCTATTTATGGGCAAGCCGGTAGGTATGTATCCCGGAAACGACTGGTTCAAATGATGGCTCATGAATATGCCTTGTTAGAAAAGAGGCTGTCAGAAGTACGGGGAGACGAGACTTATTTTTTTGCTTTTGCAAACACGGTTTCTGCACTGAACTTTCATAAAAGCAATGAATGTCACGGATGGATGGGGATCCGCTTTCAAAGTGAGCCCAATGGGCCATTCCATGATATCATTCTCCATGTAAGGATGCTGGATCGAGAAAATCGCCTTCAGCAAGAAGCCATTGGTATGCTTGGGGTGAATTTAGTGTACGGTGCCTTTCACCTGTCAGATAATCCCGAGAAATTTATATCCAGCCTGATTGAGGATATCGGGGAAGATAGAATTGAGGTGGATATGTTAGAGTTCAATGGTCCAAATTTTGAAAAGTTTGACAACCGCATCCTCTGTCTAAAGCTAGTGGAACGCGGGCTTTCGAACGCTATCATGTTTGACCGGAAAGGTTTTGTGGTGCAGGCATCAGAAGAGCTTTACAAGAAGTCATGCCTCATCGAGCGCGGCAGTTTTAGACCTGTTGCTCAAGTCAACCTGGACATGCTTGAAAAAGCAAAATCCCAATTTATTGAACGGGAGGATGTCGAAGAAAAGCAGGTGGAGGTTTTCATGGAACTGACTTTGGGGAACCTTCTCACCGAGGGAGATATTGACCACGAGGATTTTATCGCTCGGATTGAAGTAATTAATGCATGCGGGTATGGAGTCTTGGTTTCCAACTATTTTGAATACTTCCGTTTATCCGCTTACCTCCGGAGGCATGTGAAAAAACCGATCGGTTTGGTCATGGGACTAAATAACCTGGCTGATATTTTCAAAGAGGAATATTATGCAAAATTAGATGGCGGAATATTAGAAGCTTTTGGTGTCCTGTTTAAGGAAAATGTAAAGATTTACTCCTACCCTATTGAACGCGAAAATTTTGAACGCTACCGAAAACAAATGGGAAGGGGAGATAATGTGGAGACTGAAGTTAATGATGACGAACTTGTAACCATCGACAACCTCCTCGTTGCCCCCAACCTAAGAAACCTTTACAAATATGTGAGAGAAAATGGTTTTCTTGTATCCATCGAAGATTGTGACCGTAACAATATGCAACTGTTTTCCCGCGATATACTCGAGCGGGTTAAGGAACGCAGAGATGGATGGAAGGAAAGCCTCCCTCAATGTGTAGTTGCCATAATTGAAAACAAAGGTCTTTGGTCCAACTAAAATTTAAAATCCGCATATACCATACGGTGGTCGGAGGCCATTAAGGTATGATAACCATCGTAAATACCGGCAGAGTCAGGCAGGTAATATTTTTGCATGGCCGGTGAAACCAAAAGATAATCCAGCCTGGCATAGCTATCCTCTTTGGCATAATAGTGGGTCCAAAAATGACGATTCCGGTC
>CBFIFQ010000055.1:0-14354 GCA_965661905.1 Opitutales bacterium | reverse complement strand
CACCATGCTTTTCCGCAACCTTCAGACCAAGGGTTTGATTTCACCCGCAGTCACCTTGGAGCAAGTGCTGCCATGCGCCCACATCGGTTGACTGGCTTTGCAACTCAGGCAAAAAAAGATCCTTACAAGCTCGATCAAGATGGATTCCCTAAGGATCAAACCACTTTGGACGCCATCGAATTTATGGATAATAATAAGAAGAATCCATTTTTTCTCTATTATGCCGCCTGGTTGGTGCATACACCGATCCATACACGGAGTCAGGAATTACTGATTAAATATTGTGAAAAACTGGGTGTGGAATATCCCAAGGATCCAAGCAGCTGGACTTTGGAGGGACAAAAAAATCCATATTACTGTGCCATGGTTGAAATGTTTGATCATTATGTGGGGCAGCTGATCCATTATTTAGAGGAAACCCCGGATCCCCGTTGGCCCGGGCATAAACTCATAGAAAACACCTTTATCATCCTTACCTCAGACAATGGGGGAATGGAAAAAGTGCCCAATGAAATTATAACCGACAACTTCCCCCTGGATCGGGGGAAAATCAATGCCCGAGAGGGTGGGGTGCGGGTGCCATTAATTATTGCAGGTCCGGATATTAATAGAGGCAAGGAAAGTAATGTGATGATCAACGGGCTTGATTTTTATCCCACGATCCTTAGCTGGACTGGTACCCAACAGCCACAATCTCAAAAATTAGACGGATGTGACATTAGCACTTTGCTCCGTGAAAACCCGAACAACGGGGCTTTGGTCAGAGAAAAGAATGGAGATGTTAGAAATTCCATGGTTTGGCATTTCCCTCATGGTGTGGCTCAACAGTCCACACTTCGTCGTGGAGGGTGGAAATTAATCTACAATTATATGCCGGGGCGTCCCGAAGTTGAGCTTTTTAAGCTCTA
This sequence comes from Opitutales bacterium, assembly GCA_965661905.1. GTDB lineage: Bacteria > Verrucomicrobiota > Verrucomicrobiia > Opitutales > Seribacteraceae > Seribacter. The sequence goes on along the minus strand of CBFIFQ010000055.1, from coordinate 13,446 downwards.
CGAAAAATACCCAAATCCATCCAAACGGGTGGACATAGAGGAAGCTAAAAACCTGGCGAAACAATTTCCCAAACTGGCCCAGTCGATGAAAAAGGAGTTATTTGACCGATTGGATAAAATGAATGCCTCCTATCCTTACTTAAACCCAGCGTACAAGGGTGCGTTGAAAGGGAAAGCCGAAATATGCAAGGTTATAGAAGCTGGAAAAAAAGAGAACAATGTGTGGGTGCGGTTTAAAGAAAATGGAAATAAAGTAACCAGCGGGCAGGTTGTTTACACCCTGAATGGAGGAAAGAAAAGTGAGGAGTGGTATACTGCTCCCGCTTCCGTTACAGGAGATCGTTTGCATGGAACCTTACCCAAGGGAGCCACCCATTATTTCTTCAACTTGGTGGATGATAAAAACTTTTTAGTCTCGCACCCTGTGCCGATGGATATGTTGACCGCGGGTAAATCCAAGCCGAAGGGAATATACTCGGTTGATGCCTTGCCTGTGCAAGTTCATTAAAATATTACTCCAAAAAAAACGCCTCATTGCTGAGGCGTTTTTTGGGGCTTTAAAAACAAACTAAACTGAAACAAACTGACTGATGTCAAAGCAATAGACATGGCAAGTTTCGAAAACGTTCAAAAAAAAGAAATTTTTTTGGAAAATTGAATTAGCTCCAGTCGAGCATTCGCTGAATGGGAGCTTTGGCCTGCTGGATCAATTCTTTATCCATGGTGATTTCTGGAGTGCCCGATTGAAGGCAATCAAGGAGTTTGGGTAAAGTGTTCATTTTCATGAACCGGCAGTCATTGCAGGCACAATGTCCTGTGGGTCCTGCCACAAAAGACTTATCTGGGAGTTCGCGGGTGAGGCGGTGCATCATGCCAGTCTCTGTCAAAATAATAAAGGTATCCGCTGGGTTATTCTGGCAGTAGGAAACCATTTTTTCGGTACTGCAAACCTCATCAGCCATTTCCCTGACTGTATCAATGCATTCCGGGTGGGCTACCACTGGCGCTTCAGGGTATTCCAATCGGCACCTTTCAATGGACTCTTTGGTGAATAAAACATGAGCGTAACAACTACCCGGCCAGAGTTGCATTTTTCTCCCTGTCTGTCCAATCACCCACTGTCCCAGGTTTTGGTCAGGGACGAAGAGGATTTCACGATCCTTGGGAACCTGTTCGACAATTTTCACCGCATTTCCACTGGTGCAGATAACATCGCTTAGGGCTTTGACCGCCGCCGAGCAATTTACATAGGCAACCACATAAAGATCAGGGTTCTTTTGCTTGTAAGCGGCAAGCTGTTCGGCCGGGCAGGAATCTGATAAGGAGCAACCTGCATCCAGATCGGGAAGAAGGACAGTTTTTCCGGGGTTGAGGATCTTGGCGGTTTCTGCCATGAAGTGCACCCCACAGAATACAATAATTTCGGCATCGGTCTCTGCGGCTTGGCGGGCCAAACCAAGGGAGTCTCCCACATAATCTGCCACTTGCTGAATGGGATCAATTTGGTAATTGTGACAGAGAAGGATGGCCTTCTTTTCTTTCTTCAGTCGAAGGATTTCTTCTTGCTGCTCGCTCAGGGAGGATGTGTCCTGGTGTCGGAAAACCTGAAGTGAGGGGGGGGCAGATAAGGTGTCTGGCATCGGATGAATTAGGTGGCGGAGCGGGTGCAATTTCCTTGTCTACGAAATTGGGGACATTCCGCATGTACTTGAAGGCGTTGGTCTTTTACATCAAGCCCGAGTTTGGAAGATACATTTTTTCCATACCACTCCATGAAGGGGGCATCGATATCAAAAATTTTATCACAGTCCAGGCAAACAACCTGGGCTTTAAAAGTTTCAGAACTTCCATTGAGGGCGTAAAACTTATTGTCATGTCCCACATCTATTTTTCGGATAACACCGCTTTCCACAAGAAGGGGTAAGCAGCGGTATACCGTAGCCCGGGATACGGTTTCATCAAAACTTTGGGCGTCCTGGAGGAGTTGCTCTGCAGTGAAATGGCCAGACTGCTTGAACAGGGCCTCAAAGACCCCTTTTCTTTGGCCAGTCATACGCAAGCCTTTGCTTACTAAAAAGTCAGAAAAACTTTCCAAGCTCTCGTTGCTCACTGATACCATGAGCAAATTCCTAATCTTTCTGAAATCGGCGGTCAATCTTATTGAGACTCTCTTGAGATTAAATGGTTTGTTTACAAGAATTGTGAAAACATTAAAATCAATCCCTTATGGCAATTAAGGTAAATGATCATGTGATTCCGGACTGGGCGATTGAGGGACAAGCTCAGTCCTTGTATAAAAGTGTGGCTGAAAAAATGGCGAACAAACCGCCTGAGGTTGTTCAATTGGCCGCCATTGACATGGCCAAAGACCGGTTGATTGATCAGACATTGATGTCCCAGGAAAGCCAACGACGTAAGTATGAGGTGGATCCTGGTGAAGTGAACAAGCAAATGAAACAGTGGATCAGGCAGAACGGTGGTAAAAAAGCATTTGAGGCAGGCAAGCATCCAGTTATCAAAGACAAGGAAAGCCTTCGTAAAGAAGTGATGAACCAGATTCGATTTACTTTACTTTTGGAAGAGGAGTCAAAATGCGAGCCTGCATCGGAAGAGGATGCCCGTAAGTATTATGATTCCCGTCCCGACCTGTTTATGTCGGAGGAAACGGTTACGGCTTCCCACCTTCTTAAAAAAGCATCCACCGATGAAGAATTTATAGAGGCAGAAAAGGCCATAATTGCCATTCGGAAAAAGATTGTATCGGGAGCGGATTTTACCGAACTGGTCAGGAAAGAATCAGACGACTCCGCCAATGATGGGAACCTGGGTGCTTTTGCCAGAGGTCGGATGGTGCCCGAGTTTGAGAAAGCGGCTTTTTCGATGCAGGCTGGTGAGCTTAGCGACCCGGTTCGTACCCAATTTGGCTGGCACCTCATCCAGGTTAAGGAAAGAAGTAAAGGCAAGCTAACCCCTTATGATAGTTTGAAAGAAAAGATTGTGGAGTACCTGACCGAGCGTAAGAAGGATTCTACTTTTGATGCTTTTCTCGACCGGTTGAAAGAAAAAGCAAGTATTGAAGAAGTTGCGGGTATTTAGGACTCCTTGCGACCTAATCCATCAAGGATCCTCAGGGTGCTTTGAGATTTGTTTAAGGCATAAAGGTGAAAGCCCGGACTCCCACGCTCAAGGAGTTCCTTGACCTGCCCAAGGGCCCAGTCCGCTCCAACCTCTGGTTGCTTGGACTCTTCACAATGATGGAGAGCTTTTTCTAAATCTTCAGGTAATGCGGCTTCACACATGGAGCAAAAGCGTTGCACCTGCCCAAGGGATAAAACAGGGAGGAGACCAGGCAGAACGGGTACGGAAATGCCAAGTTCTTTGCAGTCATTTACAAATTTGAAAAATGCCTGGTTGTCAAAAAATAGTTGTGTGGTGATAAAGTCTGCCCCCGCATCCACTTTGATTTTTAAATTTTGCAAATCTGTCGGGTAATCTGAAGCCTCCGGATGTTTTTCTGGGTACCCACCTACACCGATACCAAAGTCCGGAAAATTTTCACGAATCAAGGCAACCAAGTCCGATGCGTAAGAAAAGCCTCCATCCATAGGCTTAAATTTCACTTCTCCCTTGGGAGGATCTCCACGCAGGGCCATGACATTGCAAAACCCGGCATCGGCGAAATCTTCGAGTATGCCAAGGAGTTCATCCTGAGTGTGCCCGACGCAGGTAAGGTGGGGCATCACTTCAAAGCCATGTTCTTCCTTGAGAATCCTGGCGTAATGCATGGTGGTTTCCCGAGTGCCTCCACCGGCCCCATAGGTAATGGATACAAAGTCTGGGTTGTATGGCTGAATTTGAGCAGCCGTTGAAAGCATTCTTTTCCCTGCCTCATCATCTTTGGGTGGAAAAAATTCTACGGAAAAAAGTTTTTTTCCGCCTGCTAAAATTTTACCGATTGAAATCCCTTTACTCATTAACGCATCAACATATCATGATATGTTGATGCGTTCAAGGAAAATGGCCTTCGCTAAAACTGAATGCGAGAACTAATCAAAAGGTTATTGATGGAGGCGAGGTATTTCTCGACTCTCTTTTGGGGCTCGTGTGCTTGTGCTTGCTCAAGAAGTTCGACCGCCTGTTGATATTTTTGATTGGAAACAAGCATTCTGGCATGTTCAAGTAAGGCAGGTGTCTTACACTTTGGGTCCCGGGCAGCTCTTTCAAAACGGATACCTGCTTCAATGAATTCTTGTTGCTTGAAGGCGAGTTGGCCAAGCATAAGGTGTGCTTTTCCTTCAAGAGGATACTGGGTGACCAGCTTGGTTAGGATCTTGCGGGCATCTGCATCTTTTCCTGTTGCCCGCATGACTTCTGCCTGTAGCAGTCGGATTTCCTTTTCATCTTCATCAGAATATCCCCGGCCAAAGATTTTTTCGATTTTTTCCAAATAGGAAAACCCTTCCTGATAAGACCCACGCCCAATAAGAATTCTGGCCACCCGTACATAACTGCGCAAAGGAAGCCTTTCTTTGTCTTTGATCGCTTCTTCATAGGTTCGAAGCGATTGATCATAAAGCTCAAGGTTGTGATAGAGATCACCGAGCACCATATAATCACTCAGTTTCAATTTCCCCATTCGTTTTAAGGTTTCCAGGGCAACCACTGCTTTCTTTTCTTTATCCAGAGCTTGCAACACTTGAGCTCGAGCACGATGGCAGAATGTATCCTCAGGGGCATTGAGGAGCAGTTCGTCGAGCAGGGCCAAGGCTTCGGGAAAACGCTCCGTGTAAAGAAAGCAATTCACCAGGCCATTGCGGGCATCTTTACTATCCGGGAGCAAGAGAATACCCATACGATAAGCATTTTCTGCAGACAAGTATCTCTCGAGGCTGAGGTGGCAATAGCCTAGGGCAATGTAGGTAATGCCATCTCCATCCCCCAAGCTGATGGCTTGGGTTAAATTTTCGGATGCCTGGTCAAGTTTTCCCAGGTTAAGTTGCACCAGCCCCAAGTTTTTATGAGCCCGTAAAAAAGTGGGAAATTTTACGATAGCTTTTTTATAGCAAACTTCAGCGGCACTAAGACGGCTCAATTGGTAGTACATGGTACCGAGAGCGTAATCAAGGGCAGGGCTACTTTCCTTATCCACTTTTTTTTCCAAATAAGAAACAGCTTCAGCCAGTTGGTTTTCGGCTTTAGCTATAACCTCTCCTAAAACATTTTGCTCAGACCTGCTGACCCTGGGCTCAATATCGCTTCGAAAGCCGTAGTCTCCCATGAAACTACGAACAAAGGATGGGTTATTCCAAAAGTCCTTTGTGAGCTCTGGCTTGGGTGCCTGACCCAGGAGTGAGATGAAAAGTGAGAAAAAGAAAACAGTATTGAATTTCATTATTTTAAAAGGGAAAAACGGACGGGGAGGTAGAATTGTACTTTGACTGCCTCTCCATTTCTTCTCGGGGGTTCGTAGACTGAATTTTCCGCGGCAAGGCGCGAAGGTTTCACAAAGTCAGGGTGAGTGCTGGAAACGACTTCAAGCACCTTTACTTTTCCCACTTCATCAATCTGGACCAGTAACTTTACTTCTCCTTCCAAGCCTTTGCGTTTCAGGTTGGATGGATAACGCAAGGTTCCCCGTTTCAAGACGGAAGGGTTACGATCCAGGTCATGTATTTCAAAAATAAGCTCCTGGCCAAACCCACTGGGTGCAGGGTTAAAACTTGCCAGTGAAAATGCAGCTTTGAAATCCCCGGGTCCAACCTCCAAGCTTACCGCCATGGGACTTAGATCCAATTTAGAAACCGATTTTGAAAGAACGGGCTCTTTTGGAGACAGCCTTTCTTGTTTTTCAACCGCCTTTTCCATCTTTGTTTTCGGGGGAAGAGGCGGGGTGAAGGTGGGAGCATCCACCTGGCGAACAAGCCATTCCTCAGTGCGAATGAATTGGGAAAGGGGAAGTAAGCCAAAAAGGAGCAGTGAAGTGAACACTGAAAGAATGAAACCGAGCTTGGCAGATCCAGGTATCTTTTCTGATTCCACTCCTGGAATTCCCTCAAATATTTCGTCCTTTGCTTTCAATTGGGTAAGGGGCTCATCTTGATCGCTTTGGCTCCGCCCCGCATCGCCTGATCCATTACTTCGGTTGCAAGACCCGCTTTGGACCCAGGGGATACTTTTACAATAATGGAATCCTTGGATTGCTCCTGGGCATTGCGTACAAGGGGAGCGATTTCCTCAAGTCCAATGGATGTCCCATTTTGGAAAATTTGACCGGAAGGAGATAGTTCAAAGGTTAGAGGTGTGGTTGTTTGATTGGAAGGGCTTGCGCTGTCCTTGTACTGGGAAGTAATCCCCACTTCGTTCACAAAGGAGGTGGCGACAATAAAAAAAATCAGCAGAATAAAAACCATGTCGATCAAAGGAGACACATTTATTTCGGCATGATCCGAGGAAAGGGCATGAGCTCTTCTTTTCATCGTGGCTTGCGAGTGGCAATGGAAACAGATGGAGCTTTTTTGCGGGCTTGAGCGATTACCTTGGCCAAGAGAGCAGCATCGGCCCACTGGTCGGTTTGAATGACCACTGGTTTATTTCGGTCTTTGCTTGCCGCTTGAATAAGGGTGGGCACTTCAGTCAGTTGGACCTCTGTTCCTCCATGATAGATTAGGTCTTCTCCCGTTACTGCAAAAAGAATGGAGTTTTTTTGCAGAGACTTAGCAGTTTGGGCATTGGGACGTGAAATTTCAACCCCAGGTAGGCTGACAAAGGTGGCGGACACGATAAAGAATATGAGGAGAATAAAGACGACATCAATCAAGGGTGAGACATTGATGGATCCATCTTCCTGATCTTCCAATGACCTGGATCTTCCGTAAAGTCTCATTTCAAAGTGGGCTATTACGTACCTGCCGGATGGAAAGACTTTCGAGGCGGTTTATACAATGGATCCAGTCTTTTTTTTGCCGCTGAAGAATGTGAATGATGGCAAGGGCAGGGATAGCCACAAGCAAGCCCGCTTGCGTGGTGATCAGGGCTTGAGAAATACCGCTGGCTACTAAATCCATTTTATAACTATCCTGCATACTTAGCCCGCTGAAGGTTTGAAGCATGCCGATCACCGTACCTAAAAGGCCCACTAAAGGAGATGCACTGGCAAGAACCAGTAAAAATTTGATTCGGCGACTTAGGTAAGAGGAGTCCGCATCCCGAACTTGTTCAAAACGCCGCCGAGTTTCCTTCCGGTCATTATGATCTCCTATGCAGTACCTGATGATACGGTCCACTTTCCCGCCCCCCTGAAAAGCCCCCCATCTCTCTCTGGGGAAGGCTTTAAGATCTTTGGGAATCACGGAACGCAACCTCCACCACAGATCAAAAGCCACATAATAAGTGTAAAGAGAAAGTACCCCGATCACGGGCATTAAGTTCCCCCCTTTTTTCCAGATGTTATTGGCGTCGGTGAAAAACTCAAGCAGTGGGTTCATCGGTTGAATTTGCTTTTTCGGCTACGCTGGACTGCTCTCTTTTGAGATGAACTAATCTTGCGGCAAAACCTTCCAGCTTGGATACAACACCCTGGAGCCTTCGGGAAAGAAGCGCATGGGCAATCAGGGAAGGAATCGCGGTGATTAAACCAAACTTAGTGGTGACCAGTGCTTCCGAAATCCCCCTGGCTAACTCACTGTTTTCAGGGTTGGCGAAGTTGGTGATCTGGCGAAAAACATCGATCATGCCAGTCACAGTGCCAAGAAGGCCAAGCAGAGGAGCGGTGGCAGCTGTGACCGCGATCAAGGGGAGAGCTTTTTCTAACCGTACTTGGAAGTCGATGATACCTTCGTATAAAATTTCCTCGAGGATCTCGGGTTTATTACCTTGATAACTCCTGGCTGTTTTTCGCAATAATTCAAATGGTCCGCGGTAAGAGCCATCCAGGGAGGCAAGCTCGCTGGGTGTGGGTACACCCAAAATCTGGAAGGCTTTATAGACGGCAATAAGTAAAGATATTGCGGCAAAGAAAAGAATGGGATAAATCCAGATGCCCCCTTTCTGTAATTCTTCGAGCAGACTAAGCTCTCCACCTTCCATGACAAAGGCTTTCCCCAAACTAGGGTCCAGTGGAATAATAGCCAGGGTATCGGCAGGGGTAGACAAGGCTAGGGCGATGGCCTTGGATGAGGCATCGGATGCTTTTTGGAGCCTGGATGGTTCCAGGCGCTTCACGGAATCTGCGGATAAATCAACCGATGAAAATTGATCGGAATGAAATGGTTTCTCTATGAAGCCAGCACTTCCTTCCGCACCCGAGAAAAAAGTGACCGGGCCGATTGCCCAAAAAATTCCATTTTCCCGCATACCTTCAGGGGGAACAATCGCATCCCCAGGGAAAGAGAGTCCACCCGCTTGTTCATGGGTTGCCAGGATGGAAAGTTGAAGAATATCCAAGTAGGCTTGGATCGACTGACCCATAGGCCCCTGGTCCTGGGAGAGTGACTGGCTTAGCCTTTGGTTCCACAAAGCCTGCTCTGCCGGTGGGGTGCCTTGTCTCCAGCTTCTGGCATAGTCTTTGAGCAGGCGAAGGGATGATTCCAGTTCCCTTTCATTTTTTTGAACTTCCTCCTTGAGTTGCAAAAGGTTTGCGTCACGGTTGTCACGCAGGCGAAGCTTCCTGTCTAAGTCCTTTCGCTTGGCAGCAGCATCCCTTTCTTGGCTTGCCACTTTTTGGGAAAGGGGGATTTTTTCCTTTTCAATGGTTTCACGTAGAGATGCGAGTCTTTGGGTGGCATCCTGTAAGTCCTGCCTTGCGGTTGCCCGCACCTGTTGGATTCCCTGAGCATGTACAACCCATGGCATGATTACCGAAAAGAAGGGGAGGAACCAATACACAACCTTCATTGGGCAAGCCCTCCAGGTGCGGAAACGGGAAGATTTAAAAAGCGGGGCATAGCTCGGTTGTTCATCATGTGAACCCCCGTTGTGACCTCACGGGCAATGCTGTCCTTGCGGACCCACTTCCATCCAGAAGTTGAAGGTGTACCGTATCCTGAAACTGTTCCTGACTCGTTTACGAAATAGGCAACCCCAAGCCCAAAATATAAAACCATGAATTCCCTGGATTTATCATCATTTAGGGTGAATTCCTGCCTTTCCAGGGAAACAGTTCGGTGGAAGAGATGAACTGCCTGCATAAGTGAGACCACGGTTTCAACCCTTTGACGCAGGGTAAGGCGGGACTGATTAGGGCCTGAATTTAACTTTTCACGAAAGGGGGAAAGTCGTTCGGCTAGAGGGGTTGGAAGGAGAGAGAAAATTTCATTCACTTTTTTCTCCACCTTCTGGAGTCCGCGAAAGAGAGCTTGGGTGGCCTGTTCTGCTTTCTCTTTTCTTTCCATCAGGTCGCTGCGTTGCTGGTCTGCCCCCGAGGCTTCTTCTTGGGATCGCTGAAGCTTTTCTTGTAAGGTCGATAATTCTTCGGATAATGCAGATTGAAGGTCAAGGAGGGCGGCTTTTTCAGATTTCCAAAGTGAAGATTCTTTCGAAATTAGATGTTCGGTATCAACCCATTCCTCAATAATTTGCTGCGTTTCCTTAACTTCTGAAAAGAGCAAGCCCGAGAAAAAAAACAGACCGGTCATTAGATAGGGTATAGTGTGAAATATTGACATAAAAGATAAGCGGTCAAGCTTACAGGGTTTAACCAGAAAGGGAAGTTTTTTTGAGACTCAATCTCAATAGAGGCTTATGTGAAGGTAAAGTGGTTGGTTTTGGATGGGTATTAAGGAGCGAGTAAGCGGCGAAGGGTTTCGTCGACAACCTTGGGGTTTGCCTGTCCACGGGTAGCTTTCATGACCGCACCTTTCAGGGCATTGATTGCCCCCTCCTTGCCACCGCGAAATTTATCGGCGGCATCCGGGTCGTTGGTGATGGCTTGGGCACAGACACCTTCAATTTCATCGCCGTCAGATTTCATCTCCAGCCCTTTTTCCTTCACTAATTCCTTAGCGGATTTTCCCGAGCTAAACATTTCTGGGAAAAGTTCCTTGGCGACATTATTTGAAATCGTCCCATCCTCGATCATGGAAACGAGTTCAGCAAGTGATTGGGGTGAAACTTTGCAGTTGTCCAAGGTGATTTTTTCGGAGGTTGGGTTATCTCCTGCCGTGGTATGACTGAGTTCACGAAGGAGATCGTTTACGACCCAGTTCGCTACTTTCGCCGGAACTTTCGTCAGGGCCGCTGCCTTTTCAAAGTATTCACACAAAGGGCGGTCGCCACAGAGTGCGGATGTGGAAGAGTAGGGCAATCCCATTTCCGATTGATATCTTCTTTGTTTATCAAAGGGTTTCTCGGGAAGTTCTTTTTGGATCCGGTCAACCCAATCCTGCTCAATTTTTACGGGCATCAAATCAGGGTCAGGAAAGTAGCGGTAGTCATGGGCCATTTCCTTGGTTCTCATTGGAGTGGTATACTTTTGCTCCGGGTTCCACCTGCGGGTTTCCTGGGTAATATCTTCACCTTCCAACATCGCCTTGGTTTGCCTCTTAATTTCATATTCCACCCCATTACGCACACCGGAAATCGTATTAAGGTTTTTAATTTCCACTTTGGTTCCCAGGGTGTTGGTACCTACGGGACGAACGCTGATATTGGCATCGCAGCGCAGTTGTCCCTTTTCCATATCGCAGTCCGAAATGCCTGCGGAGATCAGGGAATTTCGAAGAGAGGTCAAGTAAGCAAAGACTTCATCTGGAGAAAATAAATCGGGTTCGCTGACGATTTCAAGCAAAGGGCAACCGGCTCGGTTGTAATCCACTAAACTATCGGAGTCGTAGTGGGTGAGCTTCCCGACATCTTCCTCCAGGTGAATACGGGTAAGTTGGACTTTCCGGTGCGAACCCATGACTGCGGGTGATTCTCCAGGCATTTCGATTTCCACTTCCCCGCCCTCACAGATTGGCTGGTCAAATTGGGAAATTTGATAATTCTTGGGCATGTCGGGGTAGAAGTAATTTTTCCGGTCCCATTTACAGACCGGGGCAATCTTACAACCGAGCAATAAACCTACCTTAATAGATTTCTGTATGGCTTCAAGATTCATTACAGGCAGGGCACCGGGTAGTCCAAGAACAACCGGGTTGGTCAGCGTATTCGGGGGCTGCCCAAAGCCCGTTCCCACACGGGTAAACATTTTTGACTGGGTATCCAATTGAACATGGACTTCTAAACCTATGACTGCTTCGTATTTCATCTCTTGCGCATCCTTTCTGGGTCAGAGGTTGGGTGCTTTTCGTCCATATCCATGCTCGCGGTCATATACATGAGCAATCGAGAGCAAATTACTTTCCTTCAATGCCTGTCCGATAAGCTGCATTCCGATGGGCAGACCAGACTGGGTGAAACCACAGGGGACAGAGATCCCAGGCAAGCCTGCCAGGTTGGTTGAGATAGTGTAAATATCGCTCAGGTACATGGAAATCGGATCCTCACTTTTTTCGCCAAAGCGAAAGGCAGGAGTGGGGGAAGTGGGTGTGAGTATAGCATCCACTTTTGCAAAAGCCTGGTCAAAATCGTTCCGGATCAGGGTACGGGTTTTTTGAGCCCGCAGGTAGTAGGCATCGTAATAACCGCTACTCAGAGCGTAGGCTCCAAGAATGCATCTTCTTTTTACTTCTTCCCCAAATCCTTCACCCCGGCTTTTGGCGTAGACATCGATTGCATTTTCAGCCTTTTCGCTCCTTGAGGTGTATCGAATACCGTCATAACGAGCGAGATTGGAGGATGCTTCAGCCGTGGCGATAACATAATAAACGGGAACGGATAAATCGGTGGTGGGCAGGGAAATATCCACAATTTCAAACCCCTTTGCCTGATAAAATCGTATGGCTTGTTCAATACATTTGCGAACTTCGTCATCCATACCTTCCCCAAAAAATTCCTGAGGGAGGCCCAGTTTGCAGGGTTCGAGGGGTAGCTTTATCTCAGTCGAGTAAGAAGGTACATCGGAGGGGTAACTGGTCGAGTCGAGTGGGTCATGGCCTGAAATTGTTTCCAGTAGCAAGGCCGCATCTTCAACGGTTTGAGCAAATGGACCAATTTGATCGAGAGAGGAGGCAAATGCAGCCAATCCATAACGAGATACCATCCCATAGGTGGGTTTCATTCCTACGACCCCGCAAAGGGATGCGGGTTGCCTGATGGATCCGCCGGTGTCAGAACCGAGGCTGAGCGGGACTTCACGAGCCGCCACTGCAGCGGAACTACCCCCACTGCTTCCGCCGGGTACACAATTCAGGTCCCAAGGGTTCCGGGTAGGGCCGTAAGCCGAATTTTCAGTCGATGAACCCATGGCAAACTCATCAAGATTGAGCCTTCCTCCCAGGACAGCTCCGGCTTCCTTGAGTTTGCGGGTAACGGTGGCATCGTAAGGGGAAATATAATTTTCTAAAATTTTGCTGGCTGCCGTGAGAGGCTGGCCTTCCACACTGATTACATCCTTCAAGCCAACAGGGACCCCATCCATCCGGCTCAAAAGTTTACCTTTTTCCCTGCGTTGGTCGGAATTTTTTGCCTGGGAAAGCATATCCTCTTCATCCAGGTGTAAAAAGGCGTGAACTTTTGAGTCGACCGCCTTTATACGTTCGATAAAAGCCTGAGTGATTTCAACTGAAGAGACTGAACCACTCTGAAGGGACTCGATTAGCTCGGTTGCGGTGGCTGAAGTAATGTTTGGGGAGTCCATGGATATCCTGTGATCTTATTCTTCAACTACTTTTGGGACGACTATCTGTTGGTTGCGCTGTTTGGGGGCATTCAGTAAAGCTTGTTCGCTAGTGAAACCCGGTTGGGCCACGTCTTGGTCCCAAACATTGAAACGGGGGAAGGCGTGGGCAGTGGGTTCAACCCCATCAACATTTACTGCCTGTAATTTCTCGAAATATTTTAAAACATCACCCAGTTGGGATTGAAATTTATCTTTTTCAGGAGGAGAGAGTTCAATCCTTGCTAGGTTAGACACATAATCAATATCCACTTTTTTGTCTTCACTCATTTTATTTTCGCAATTCGTAGGGGGTATCTTGATTAACTTTTTCGAGGATGGAGTCAAAAGCCTGATTTACTTCCTTTTCACTAAGGGTACGGTCTGGAGCCCGAAAACGCATCGAGCAAGCGACACTCTTTTTGTTTGCTTTCATACCTTGCCCCTTGAAAAGGTCAAAAATTGTAACAGGGTCCACCTCAAACTTGTCACCCCCTACAGATTTGGCAATCTGTTCAAGGTCCAGGCGAACTGATTCCGCAGGGATATCTTGGTCAACCACAAGGGCTAGGTCCTTAATGGCTGGGGGGAATGTGGAAAAATGGGCGAAGGTAACGGCTTTTTTCTTTTTGGATAGGAGAATGGGATCGATTAAAATCTCGACAGCAAAAACTGGACCTTTAGCTTCCTTT
>CBFIFQ010000054.1:0-15114 GCA_965661905.1 Opitutales bacterium | reverse complement strand
AAATTCTCACATCATCCAGGACACCTTTAAACTTCTCCAGGTTCCCAAAGCTTGATTTACCCAGATACTGACTTCGACGAAAAGTTTCAGCAACAAATGTATACCCTATACTTTTGACTAACTGGCCATTTTTAAAAAGAACAGAATGACCGCTCTTTAAAGACATCACACAAACATGAACCCAGTCATTTAAGCTCCAAAAAGAAGGATAAACAAGAGGTTGGCTAAGTTTGTCATAATAACGGGAATAGAAAAGGTTTCCACCTCCCTTTTCGTTTCCTACTAAGATATTTTGCTTAGCCTCCCCATTACCCAAGTCAAGTAAGCAGGTAGACCTGCTCAGTGATTCAAATTTAACCCAACTGGAGAAAGTACTTTCTCCTCCAAAGCGAAATGGACCCAAGTCCACATAATTATCAACCCCATCAAAACGTAAACCATTTCCAACTTTACCCTTTACCCAAGGGTTATCATTGGCAGCAAACCCTTTGAGAGTCCCGTCCTTGTAAGAACCACTTGCATCCGACACTTTTGAGCCAGAAGTCTCATCCATCGGCCACCACCCCACAAGGTTTTCGTTTATACCTAGATTATTTGAGTAAGAAACCTCTTCCACCCAACCTGCTTCAGTAGGAGACCCCAAGAGGTAAAGCTCCCGCACTTCACTTGCACTTAAATCTCGTTTGTAAACCCGCAGGTCATCCATAGCCCCACGAAAATTCGAATAATCTGAAAAAGAGTCTTTACCTATGGCTATGTCTTGAGATAGCACCGTAGATATTGATTTTTTGGCTTGAATAAAATTGGTTCCGATAGGGTTTCCATTGATAAAAAACTTTACGCTCTTCACCGAGCTTTGGCTCTTTGGAAGTACCACCGACAAATGATTCCAGTTCCCATCCATTAACTGATCAGTCAAGGCATATGATTCTTCAATATCCAGGTGTATTAAGCCACTGTTTTGCAAAGGATTGCTGACTCGTAAAAGCCATTTCTCAGAAGCTTTCTTGCTACCCCAGCTAATCAGGGTCGAATCCACATGATCTGTCTGCAACCACAAAGTAATCGATCTTGATTGAGCTTCGCTTACTCCTTTGTATTCAGTAACCTTTACGAAATCATTCATGCCATCAAACCGTAAAGCTCCGCCTACTGGTCCTCGCACCCAAGCAGCTGAATCGAAATTATGCAAGAGGCCATGCCGCCCTTTTCCACTTGAGTCTTTTGCTGTATCTCCCTCCTTATCATCAAACTTCCACCACCCTTCCAAGGCAAATCCACTGATACCCCCTTTATCTGCATATTCAGCATTGTCCTTAGATACAGCTTGCTTGAGACATAAGCGAAAACCCTGGGTCGAATTGATCAGGTTACCCTTTTTATAAACCCGCCTGGAAGTACGAACCATATCGCTTTTATCAACCCAGGCATTTCCCCGAACCACACGGTAAGTCCCGGTAACAGGACCAGTAGGGTTAACTTTTAAAGATAGATTATAAGGTCCATACCAATCTAGGCACCACTCCGCGACATTACCAATCATGTCATGAAAACCCCAAGCGTTTCCCGGGTAAGATCCTACTTTTACAGTCTCTTCCGCACCGGTTTGGTTATAATTTGCATAATTTGCATTAATTTTATTCCCCCAAGGTAACTTAGTTGATGTCCCCGCCCGGCAAGCATATTCCCACTCTGCTTCCGTGGGTAAAGTATAAGACCAATCTAAAGGAAGCCGGCCCGCAGCTCGTTCCTTTTCAGTAAGTTTTTTACAAAATTCTTCGGCATGATACCAATTAACCTGCTCAACGGGACGGTCTTGGCCCACAAATTTACTTGGAGTGGAATCCATCAAAGTGGACCATTGGCTTTGTGTTACTTCATACTTACCTAGAAAAAAACCTTCTGTGAGCGTAATCTCTCTTAAGATTTCATCTTCTTTCCTACCCACTTCAGAGTCTGGACTTCCCATTTGAAACCTACCCGGCTTGCACCATATCATTTCTGCATTAATCGATGGAACCTTCCATGGTTGACCAACTGTAAAAAAATTTATTTCCGAGTCGGCATTTGCTTCATTATCTTCGGCAAAAAAGAAATAGCCCATGCCAAGACTGCCAATCACTAGCACTAACATAATGGCGAGCGTCAATTTCCACTTCCTCGGTCGTTCTGCAGGAGAACTATTAGTTGCCCTAGTGGAAGCACCTGATGTAGCTAGGTTTGCTTTTAAAGTATCACTTTTTCGATTCTTTTTTCCAAGCAATTGATCAAGGGTCTGCCGTAATTTTTTAACATACATATCCTCGGGGATTTTGTATTTCAAAATTGCTTGCAAGTCTCCCATACGAAGCCTCAACCCAGGGGGCAATGCAGAATCTTCTAAGTGAACAGCTAAGAAAGGTTTATCTTCATTAAGTGCTAAATTAATCTCATTACGGCAATTAACGGAAGCGGTCGAACGGGGAGAAACGAAAACTAAAAAAGCAGAACATCCTAAAACAGCATTGGCAATTTCTTCAGGCCACTCGGTGCTTGCCTCAATTCCCTCGTCATACCAAATCTTATAGCCTGCATCATTCAGTTTACTTATTTCTTGGAACACCTGCTCGGAGTCCTTATGGGCATAACTGATAAAAACATAGGGCTCAGTACCAACATAAGCCTCGAATGGGGGAAGTAAATGGCCAGTTAAAGAGTGCCCTCCATGGGAAGATTCAATGTTTGGAATGTCTTTAACTTTTACCCACCCATCACATCCTTCAAACCATGCAGGGTCCTCATATTTGACATAACCAGCTTTTAGCCAACCTTGTATATCAGTAACCTGATAAGGACCTACTTGAGATCCTTTCAGCATTAAAAATATTTCCATTGTGCTTAGAAATAATCAAAAAAATACATAATTGTAAAGCCATTGATTATGCCTACACAAGGGTCATCGATTTATATAATAAAAGTTAACTTGCCATGACAAAGTATTAGCGGGATTTTAGGATGAAATCACCAAACAGGATACATCCTTAATTAATATCACGCACTGCGAATAAAGTTTAAGGTTAAAGACTAATTATCCCTAAAACAAGCACACTTGAGAGTGCGAGAACGACCCCCACGGACAGCGCTATAACGAAACGTAAAAAATCTTTAGTTTTACTATTTTCTAAAATATCAAAATTTTCCATAAATACCCCTCCTTGTTTAAAAATTGAAAGACTAACTCCATGGATTGTGCCAATTTGCATGAATTCTAAATAATGCAAAGAATTGGCTAAAATATATACAAATCAGGAAAACCAAGCCTTCCATTATGAATTTTATTCATAGGATAACTGATTTGTTTTTTTCGAAACCAAGCAAATCGACGATGGTGTAAAGGAAATATACAGCTGAGCCGTTATCGCGCTAAGCAAGAAGATCCTTCTCTCCTGCCCCACCTCCCCCCGGCGTATGTAAGAGAAGACGATCACCTGCTCGGGCTATTCCAGAGAAAGAAGAACCTAAAATTTCCCGTTTCCCACCTTCACGAATCAATACCTGTTCCCCTTTCGCACCTTCTCGGCCACCATCTAAACCTTCAGGTCCGGTGGTTCGCCGCTGAGTCAGGAGGGAAAAATGGGTATTCTCCTTAAATAAATATTCTCGAGTCACTCCATTTCCCCCAAGCCATGTACCAGGACCGCCAGACTCTTTCCGGGTGTGCATTTCCAGTAACCGAACAGGAAAACGGGATTCTAAAATTTCTGGATCCGTGATTGCTGTATTAGTCATATGCACTTGAACAGCAGAAGTTCCGTGCTGTCCAAGTTTTGCTCCAGACCCACCACAAATCGTCTCATAGTGACTGAAATGTTCATTCCCAAAAGTCAGGTTATTCATCGTCCCCTGAGAACAGGCAACCACGCCAAATACACTAGTCAGAATTAAATCAACAAGACGCTGGCTGATTTCTACATTACCACCGGCTACTCCTGGGTATTTGCCAGCCTCTTTTGTAAACGCTGGCTTTAATAAGGAACCTGATGGCACAATAATTTGAACGGGGTCAAGTAAGCCTTCATTCAACGGAAGCTCTGAATCAATCAAAACCCGGAGACAATAGCAAACCACGCTGTAGACGATAGCCTCGGTTGCATTTAAATTATCAGACCGAACTGGGGATGTACCTGAAAAATCAAAGATTGCCCGACCCTTTAGAATCGAAACTTTTAATTTTAAAACATCCCCATCGTCCAGGTATTGTTCACCCGCTAACTTCAGAGCCCCTAAATTTTGAAAATACTGTAAGCAACTGGCCTTAGATTCTTCGCGTAAGGCTTTCATTTGAAAAGAAATTTCATCTTCGCTAGAAGAGGAAAGAAGGCTTTCCATTGAACTTACACCATGTAACAAAGAGGCAACTTGGGCAGATAAATCAGCTTTATTTTCGGCCAGTTGACGAGTGGGGTGTGGAGAGTTTATGAGTAATTTTGATATTTCCTCTACCTGGTCTCTTCCCTTCCGGAATAAAAACTGGGGATCAATGACCACCCCTTCCTCCAGTAAACAACGAGCTCCCGCGGGCATCGAACCTGGCAAAATTCCTCCTATTTCTGCATGGTGTGCACGATTAGCCACATAACAAACAGGCGAACCCGAAGACCCAAAAACAGGTGCCAGCAGTGAGATATCCGGTAAATGAGATCCCCCATAGGCTGGATGATTGGAAATAAGGATATCACCTTTCGACAGTGAAGGATATTTCACGAGTAAAGACCGGGTAAATAACCCCATCGCCCCGAGGTGGACAGGAATATGAGGGGCATTGGCAACCAGATAGCCTTGGGAGTCAAGTAAGGCACAAGAAAAGTCGTATCTTTCCCGTACATTCACCGATAAAGATGTTCTCTCCAATTGACTTCCCATTTCATCTGCCAAACACTGAAATTTGCTGGAAAACAATTCCCTCTTTACTGAACTTGGGTTTTTTCGTGATGGCAGGGCTTGCTCGAGACTCAATCGCAGCGTACCACGATCCCCCATCCTCCCCGTCCATCCCTCTTCAACCCACAGGGTACCAAAGTCATCAACCACCAAACAAGGACCCTCAATCCTAGTACCAGGTTGAATGGATGCTCGTGCATAAACCAGATCCTTGGCAGAAAGTTCCGGCATTCGTCTTTCCACGTCAAAGGACTCATCAGGCACCAGCTCAGATTTACCCACAACTCGAAGCCTTAGCGAATGAACCTCCAATTTTTTTTCTGTGGGGAAATAGCCAAATATAACCGAAAACTTCAGCCGGTATGATTCTGCTATTTCACCAGGATTATTGTAAGCTATCTCCAGGGTTGAATCCTGCCCGCAAAAACGAATCAAAGCGGTTTTCTCCTCAACATACCCATCCTCCCCCGCTCTAGCTAAAGATGCTAGACCCTCCCCAACCATTTCCTTCTCCGTTTTTAGAATCAGTTCGGAATCAATCGGGGTAAGTAAAGACCGCGTAATGGTTCTTTCCACCCGGGAACAGGACAAACCATAGGCACTCAGCAGACCGGAGTCTGCCGGAGATAAGACTGTAGATATTCCCAGCCTGCCTGCTACCCCACAAGCATGCTGACCACCTGCCCCCCCAAAGGCCACCAAAACATGATCGGATGGATCATATCCCTCTCCAATAGAAATTTTGCGTATGGCATTAGCCATAGAATCATTGGCTAATGCTGTAAAACCTTCGAGCAGGTCTTTTTCGGACTTCCCCGTCTTTTCCTTCATTTCCTCCAGCTTTCTTTCAGCATGAATGCGAACAATCGGAGTGGCGAATCGAGAAGTGTCCAAGCGACCAAGCAGGAGATTTACATCGGTTAAACAAAGCGGTCCCCCAAAGCCATAACAGGCAGGACCCGGGTATGCCCCAGCACTTGAGGGCCCAACCCGAAGCAAACCGTTTTCAACCCGGCAAACCGATCCGCCACCCGCAGCCACCGTCTCTAATTTCATCGCGAGGTTAGACACTTGTGCATCTCCCACTTGGTGAGCAGACTGGTAAGTGTAACTTCCTGAACAACGGGAAACATCTGTGCTTGTCCCGCCCATATCCAGGTTAATCGAATGACTGTGCCCACAGCTTTTCGCAATCACGGAAGCACCCACTAAGCCGCCGGCAGGACCACTGAGTAAACTGTCAATCGCCCGGTACTGAGCCCGGTCAATTAAACCACCGGCACTGGTATTCACTAAAAGCTTCCCCCCCTGCCCAAGTTCACCTTCCACCCGATCAAGATATTCATCCAAAACTCGAAATAAATAAGCTTCCACCACGGTGCTTTCGCAACGAGGTTGCCATTTAATAAATGGATGAAGACCTGAAGACTCAACAACAACAGCGAACCCTGCCTGTCGCAAAACCTGAGCTACTTTTTGTTCATGCACAGGGTTTAAATACGAATGAAGAAAGGAAACTGCGGCTATTTTTACTCCTTTATTTAAAATCCGTTCCGCCTGCTTTTTCACCTCTTGCAGATTCGGGGATCTCAATACTTTCCCCACATGATCAAGCCTTTCATCCACCTCAACAACTTCTCTTGTTAGGGTCCTCCGCTTTTGAGGAATGAGGTCAAAAAGTTCAGTTCTTCGCTGGTCTCCTATCTCCAGCAAGTCAGCAAAGCCAGATGTTACAAATAAAACCGGCTTTTCTCCTTTATTTTCGAGGAGTGCGTTTGTACATCGTGTTGTGGCTAAGCGCATACGAATCCGCACTTCCTCGATGGAAAGCCCCAACCTTGCCATAATCAATTTCATCCCCAAGATCGGTGCTTCCCATGGGGTATCAACCTTAAGGGTTGTGCCAGGTTTTATGGAGTCCGGTAAATTCTTATCTACTTTCAACAGTAAATTCTCCGGTTCCCAGGAAGTAATCCTTGCATGAAAAGAATCATGACCGGAAACCGTAATCCTCAGGCTTTTCACAAAACTCTTGGGCCAGTCTGGATTTGAGGAAAGAATAAGTTGTTGGCGGCCCGCTACCTCAGCTACTTCAGCGGATAATGAACCCTGTGAAAGAATTTTGGCCCGATGAAATTCTCCTGATTCTGATCGGGCTAAACAATCAGTAAAGGTACCTCCAGTATCTACAAAAAAATCCCATCTCGGTAAGCTCATCCCTTATTTCGATTGAGATTATGACCCTCTGCCCATTTTTCCAAAGTTTTTACATAATCGGGCGAAAGCTGAAGATCGCGGGCACCTTCCATGACAATTTCATGGTACTCAGCACTTGGTGTCCCGTACTTATAATTACAGGAAAGATAGACCCAGACCTCCAACTCCTGTAAAGCCGTATTCTTCTCGGAGATAACAGCTATCCTTACTTTTTCATAAAACCCGTGATCAATATCTTCATAGCGGTCCAACTCCAACCAATGTTTTGTCTGTAAATGCCAAAGTCCACCCAACACCTTGGCTCCTGCCCTTTGCTCAATCCCAGCATAGCCATTTTCATTGATAAAATAACTCCACCCGGGAAGATAAGCCTTTCCACCAAGCTTGGCACCCGGGCATCGCAATGCCATCTGCTTAAAATTCATATTTGAGCCATATGCAAAATAAAGATCCATATCTGTTTCGTTGCTACCTTTGGTTTAGTTTGGACGCAAGTGCATAGGATTCGTGCTTGTATAATTCTCAAATTGGTTCAGTATATTCTTCCATCGTTAGGAGCCTGCCTATTGGCTTGCCCCCTTGGTTTAACCAAATCCTTTTAAAGGTGATGGACGAAACGGTGACTCGGCCACGGCTAAGTCGCGGATTTACTATCGTATATCCTACGGACCAAGAAATTCTAATTAATCATGTCAGAACAAGTAAATAAACAAAACATAATCGAAGATAATCGTTCCCACGATAAAGACACCGGATCAAGCGAAGTCCAAATTGCTCTACTCAGTGCCCGGATCGCTCACCTCACGGAACACTTAAAAACCCATCGCAAAGATTTCCATTCCCGTCGGGGTCTTTTAATGATGGCCGCCAAAAGAAGGAAACTTCTTGATTATCTTAAGAGAACGGATCTCAAACGCTACCAAGCCATTATCGAAAAGCTTGAGTTGCGTCGTTAACCTTCTCCCTTTCTCTTTTTTTCATACTCGTGATATCACGAGTAATCCCCCTCCACTTTCAACATCCATCGCATATTTGTGTACGATGGTGAAGCTATAACTTGAGGGACTTCGGCGCGACAATCCGGTCTAATCGAAGGGATGAACAAAATAAACAACAAGTAAGTACGAATAATGAACCAAAAGCATAATGTCACCGCCGAGAAACTCGGCATTCAACTTTCCTCAGGCACCCTTGCGGGCTTAGCCAGTGGAGCTGTCACCGTCGCCATGGGAGAAACGACCGTATTCGTTTCGGCCACCGCTGCAACTACCCTTCGCCCGGGTCAGGATTTCTTTCCTTTGACCGTAGATTATCGAGAAAAATTTACCGCAGCCGGTCGATTCCCCGGTGGATATTTCAAGCGAGAAGGTAAGCCTTCTGAAAAAGAAATCCTTACATCCCGCCTTTGCGACCGCCCGCTTCGTCCCTTATTCCCCAAAGGATTTTTAAACGAAGTACAAATCATTGGATATTTACTTTCCACCGATCAAATTAATGAGGCCGATGTACTCATGGTCAATGGTGCATCCGCTGCCCTTATGATTTCTGACATTCCATGGAATGGCCCAATTGGCTGTGTTCGCCTCGGTGAAATAAATGGCGAATTTGTGGTCAACCCAAGCAACGAGGAAATGTACGACTCCAGCCTCGATCTCATTTATGTCGGAAATGAAAAAGAAATGATGATGATCGAAGGATCCGCAGACCAAATCCCTGAGGCTCGCTTCATTGAGGCCCTTGAATTTGCTCACGAATCCATCCAGGAAATCATTGCCGCCCAGCGTGAATTAGCCGCACTTTGCGGAAAACCTAAAAAGGAATTTGACCTTGTCAAAGCCCCCGATGAAGTTCTTGCCCTTTGCCGGGAAATCACGGGTAACCGTATGGAGGAAGCGATCTTTGCCCCCTCCAAGCAGGAGCGTCAGGTCGCGGTAGATCAGGTAAAGGAAGAAGCTTCCAAAGCCTGCGAGGAAAAATTTGGGGATGATTTTGATCCGGACCATGTAAGCATGGCCTTTGAAGTAATTCAGGAAGAAGTCTATCGTGAAAACATTTTAGTGCGTGGCAAAAGAGCAGATGGTCGTGGCCCCGCAGACCTTCGGGAAATTTCCTGTGAAACAGGAGTCCTGCCTCGGGTGCACGGATCCGCTATTTTCTCAAGAGGTGAAACACAGTCCCTCGTACTGAGCACCCTGGGTACAAGCCGTGATGTGCAGGATCTTGATGGTCTCACTGGAGGACCAACCGCAAAATCCTTCATCCTTCATTATAACTTCCCTCCTTTCTCAGTTGGCGAAGCCGGGCGTTTCGGTTTTACCGGGCGTCGTGAAATTGGCCATGGGGCTTTGGCAGAAAGGTCCGTTCTACCGATCCTGCCACCCGAAGAAGATTTCCCTTATGCAATCCGTATTGTTTCTGAAATCATGGCCTCCAACGGTTCAACTTCGATGGCGAGTGTATGCGGTGGATCCCTTGCACTGATGGACGCAGGTGTGCCCATCAGTCAGCATGTCGCTGGTATATCCACGGGCTTAGTTACCGAAATGAATGAGCAAGGAGAAATTGCCAAGCATGTGGTATTGACTGATATTATCGGAGCCGAAGATCACTTTGGTGACATGGACTTCAAGGTTTGCGGAACCCGTGATGGCGTGACCGGTTTCCAGTTAGATCTCAAGATCCAAGGTCTCCCGTTTGACATTGCCAAAGAAGCCATTAAGCAAGTTACCGAAGCTCGTTTTAAAATCCTGGACAAGATGGACGAAGCCTTACCATCACACCGTAAGGAACTCCGCGAACACGCTCCTCGTATAGAGACCGTTCAAATAGATCCCGAAAAAATAGGTGCATTGATCGGTCCTGGCGGAAAAAATATCCGTAGAATTACCGAAGTCACTGGAGCAAACATCGACATCGATGAAGATAACAGCGGGAAAATTCGTATCTATGCTACAGATACGGAAGCCATGAACCGTGCCCTTCAAGAAATTGACCTGGTAACCGGGGAAATCGAAGTTGGAAAAATTTATCGTGGTATTGTTCGCGGAGTTAAAGAGTTTGGGGCATTTGTGGAATGCTTGCCTGGAAAAGAAGGCTTATGTCACATTTCCGAACTTGCTGATTTCCGGGTCAATAAAACCGAAGATATTTGCAAGCTTGGAGACGAAATCATTGTTAAATGTATCGGCATTGATGACAAAGGCCGGGTAAAGCTAAGCCGTCGTGCTGCTTTGGAAGAAGAGAAACCAGCCGAGGATGTCCCTTCCGATGAACCCAAAGAGGAGTCAACTGAGGAAGCAAAGGAGTCAGCTGAATCCTAATTCGATATACCCTTAGCAAAAACTTACTAAATTAAAAGGGAGGATTGCCTTAGGGCGATCCTCCCTTTTTTATAAGATCAATGAGTTCAAATAAGCCACTAATCCTTGCTACCAATGATGATGGCATTCAGTCTGGTTTCTTGCGAGCCCTCACCAAGGAGCTTATGAAGGTGGGAGAAGTTGTCGTTTGTGCCCCCGACGGAGAAAGGAGTTGGATCGGTCACGCCATTTCCCGAAATCAAAAATTGGTTGCGGAAGAACTGAAAGAATACCCGACAAAAGCTTATGCCCTCAATGGTACCCCTGCTGACTGCGTTAACCTTGCCTACGGAAACCTCTTAGCTCGGGAACCTGACCTCGTCGTAAGTGGAATTAACTTGGGGTATAATATCACCCTGCCCATGGTTTTATCCTCAGGGACAGTGGGAGCGGCACTGGAAGGAAGCCTTTTGGGCATTCCCTCGATTGCGTCCAGCATGGCCCTTTCCAGTGAAAAATTTGAAGGTATACGAAAATGTATCGGCCAAAAGTTAGACGCCATCACTCGCAAATCACTAACCCAGGCAGCCAAAGCGACGGCCAATTATGCCAAGCTTGTTCTCGAAATGCACAGGCATGAGGGGCTCACGGTTCATAACCTTAACTTCCCCGTTGACTATGACGGGAAAGTTGAACCATTGGTCTGCTTTGCCGGTCATTTAAAACTCGGAAGCATTTTTCAGAAAGAAAAGGGAAAAGAATACCACCAATTGGTGTACAAAACTGAGTGGGTGGAAGAAGCCGATCCCGAGATTGGCTCTGATCTTTGGGCACACAAAGAAGGTTTACCTTCGGTTTCCAGGCTTGATTTCTCTCAAATGGGAGGCAAATCCTACCTGCAACCCTAATCTTGGGAAAACAACAGTCATGCTTCACAAAATCTTTCAGTGGTGGTACCATCGAAATCGCTCTTCTTATGGCCAGTCTTATAAAAAAATCGACCATCGGTCCAAAGACCGGGACCTGATACATTATTTCCATGATTTTGGAGGAGACGGACTTAATACCCACAGTTCACATTGGCTTCGAAGGAAGATAACAAGGTGTATTTATTGGATTATCTTTATAATTTTAGCAGCTTGGTTTAGCTACGAAAGCTATCTGGGTCTTTTAATTTATGACCAGTAGAGTCATTTGACTTGATCGATTAGAAGGAAAAAGCTATGATTACCGCTTTTTCTCGTAACACCATGAAGAAGACGCACAAAGGAATAGCCAAAAGATTTAAGTTAACCGGTACTGGTAAAGTGAAGTTTCGCAAGCCTGGCCAGAGGCACTTGCGAAGAAAACGCTCGGTGAAGCAGGTACGTGCCGGTCGCCAGGACCAAGTTCTCGCCGACGGAATGGCTCGTCGCGTCATTCGTGCCCTCTCCGTTTAATTCTTTCAATCTAGACTACCCAACAACTTAGGAGACTTTTGATATGCCACGTGCACGTAATGTACCCGCCACTCGTAAACGCCGTAAAAAGGTATTAAAGAAAGCCAAAGGATACTTTGGAAACAAATCACGCCTTTTTCGCTACGCTAAAGATGCAGTAGACCGGGCAGAAGCTTACGCCTACTCTCACCGCCGTAAACGCAAAACCGAGTTTCGACAGCTTTGGATTGTCCGTATCAATGCTGCATGCCGGGCGGAAGGCATTCGTTATGGCGAATTCATGCACGGTTTGGCGAAGGCCGAAATCGAATTGAACCGCAAAGTTATTTCAGAACTCGCTATTCATGAACCCGACTCTTTCAAAGAGTTGGTGGTGAAAGCGAAGGCTGCACTCGAGGCCTAAGGGGCCTGCTTTTTAAGGGCGTGGAGAACGATCTCCAAGCCATTGTCACCCAAGCGGAGGCAATACTTACAGCGGTCAGATCCCGTGCCGACTGGGAACAGGCAAAAGCCACCATCCTAGGTCCCAATGGCAGCCTTACCCAAGCGGCTAAAGGCATTGGGAAGTTATCGAAAGAAGAACGGCCAGCTTTTGGTCAGGCATTGAACCAGACCAAGAAGAAAGTGGAGGGCTTCTTTAAAACCTCCCTGGAATTGATCGAAACCCAAGCTGACATAAATTCTCTTGGAGAGAAGTCGGACCCATCTCTTCCCCCTGTCCCCAACCACCTCGGTGGCACTCATCCTTTAACCAATGTACGGCGCAAAGTTGTTTCTATATTTCGCAAAATTGGCTTCACCGTGGCAGAGGCAACAGAGGTTGAGACCGAGTGGTTTTGTTTTGATGCCCTAAATACGCCGGAAGATCATCCAGCCAGAGATGCCCAGGACACCCTTTTTTTTCCGGCAGATTCAAAATGGTCCAATATTGCGCAGAAAAACAAGGAGCACCATGTGCTTCGCACACATACATCTTCCGTTCAAATTCGTACGCTTTTTAAGGAAAAACCTCCACTCCGCGTCATTGCTCCAGGTAGATGCTTTCGCCGGGATACTGTGGATGCGACTCATTCCGCAAACTTTCACCAGACCGAAGGTCTTTATGTTGATAAAAATGTCACCATAAAAGACCTCAAAGCCGTTCTCGATTATTTCCTGAAAGAATTATTCGGGGATCAACTCGAAACCCGGCTTCGACCCAGTTTCTTTCCTTTTACTGAGCCCAGCTTTGAGGTGGATTTAAAAGCACCCAACTTGGGTAAGCTTAGTAACAAATGGATCGAAATTATGGGATGCGGTATGGTGGACCCGGAAGTACTGAAACTCGTGAATCTTAACCCGGATGATTGGACTGGGTTTGCATTCGGTCTGGGGATCGAAAGAGTGGCAATGATTCTCCATGGGATTGATGATATCCGGCACTTTTACCAAAACGACCAAAGATTCCTCAGCCAGTTTTCAAACGCTACATGAAAATAAGTTTAGATTGGATGCGTGATTATATTGATTTGCCGGATAATCCCGATGAATTAATCGATGTACTACCCATGCTTGGGATTGAAGTGGAGGAGAGCGAAGAACAGTCATCCTCCAACCTGGATCATGTAGTTGTTGGAGAAGTACTCAGTAAATCACCTCATCCGGAAGCCGATCGTCTGAGTGTATGCTCCGTGGAAGTTGGTGAAGCAAGACCGGCTAACATAGTGTGCGGTGCCACGAATTTTAAAACCGGAGATCGTGTGCCAGTAGCATTACCCGGGGCAAAGCTACCCGGAGGTTTCAAAATCAAGAAATCAAAGCTTCGAGGCGTCCCTTCCGAAGGGATGATGTGCAGTGCCAAAGAATTAGAGATTGGTACCGATGACCAGGGCCTTTTTATTCTTCCCGATAAGCCAACCATCGGGACTCCGATTGCCCAATTATTTTCTTCGGACAAGGTCCTTGAATTAGAAGTCACGGCAAACCGTGGTGATTGCCTCAGTTATATCGGAATAGCCAGGGAAATATCTGCCTACTATCAAAAAGATTACAAAACACCTCCCATTTCAGATTTAGGGAAACCACATAAGGAATGTCCTGCTGGCCACCTGCTTCAATCCGTGAGAATTGAGAGCGAAGATTGTGCCCGCTATGGGGTTTGGTCTATTCAAGGAGTGACCATTGCCCCAAGCCCGGAGTGGTTGCAGGCGAAACTCGAATCTGTTGGCTTGCGACCGATTAATAATGTGGTTGATATTACAAACTTTGTTTTGTTGGAAACGGGGCAGCCTCTTCATGCCTTTGATGCTTCGAAAATTAAGGGTTCATCCATCAGGGTTCGCCAAGCGGAAGAAAATGAGTCGATTACCACCCTCGACGGTGTGAAGAGAAAACTGGTTCCAGGTATGACGGTAATTGCCGATGCTGAAGCTCCCCTGGTCATTGCCGGAGTCATGGGCAGCGTGGATGCAGAAGTTGAAAACTCCACGACCAATATCGTCCTTGAGTCGGCATGGTTCAGACCGGGTAGTATTCGCCAGACCGCTCGTAAACTTGGGCTTCATACTGATAGCTCCCAACGATTTTCTCGGGATGTAGACCCTGAAATGTTAGAATATGCGGCCCAAAGGGCAATTGACTTGATTATCGAAATTGCTGGGGGTGAATGCCATTCGGATTATGTTTTGCAGGGAGAAGCCCCAAGGGGTAAAAGAAGCATCGAAATCACCCATGCCTTTGCGGAAAAAATTTGTGGTTTCAGTATCGAGGCAGAACAATTGAGCAACTCTTGGAAGCGCCTCGGTTTTTCTGTTAGCGGAAATGACCCATGGACAGTTATGGTGCCTTCTTTCCGTTCAGAAGTGGAACGCCCCATTGATTTGGTTGAAGAATTCCTGCGTATTCATGGCACGGATAAACTCGTCAATAACCCGGTGCTAAGCCCTTCTACTTTTCGTGAAAATGACGGGACCTATGAAGTCTGCCACAAAGCCACAGACAACTTGGTCGGTCAGGGATTTCAGGAAGTGTGTAATTACAGCCTTCGCTCCGCGGAAGAAATCAATTCATGGCATCCCCATTTCGAGACCAAAAAACTTGCCCTGCTTAATCCTTTAACATCCGACCATACCCATGTAAGGGCGTCCCTTCGTCCCGGTCTCATCGACAACCTCGCCCACAACCAAAAAAATCTCAATGACCTAACCCGGGTGTTTGAAACCGGTCGGGTTTTCAGACCCGGTCCTCGTGGAAACTCGGAA
>CBFIFQ010000053.1:0-15167 GCA_965661905.1 Opitutales bacterium | reverse complement strand
GGTTGCTTAATGGTAGGTGCACTTGGACTGGCGTCCTTGAAAAGCTTAAAGTCCTGGTCTTGTTCCTCTTTACTGAAAAGATCGCGTTCGTTGAAAACTAAGCCTGATATTGCTTTCAATTCTTTTTTGAGTTCGCGGAAACGTTTGCGAGATTTTAATTCGTCCTCTTTTGAAACTTTACGAATCACATCCGCCTTTAATCTTGGTGCCAAGGTGAGTATCTCCTCGAGGATTTCCAATGACCGTTGCAGGGCAACCTCTTGGGTTTGTAAAAAAGAAATAGCCGACTGCAAATATTGCTCTAGGTTTTCCTTGGTTTTGAGCGGAACTTTTTCATCATCAATCGGAAGCTTTTTTCGGGTTTTCTTTGTAAGTCGTAAGCGCATGGCAAGCTCAGTAACTACCTTTATTTTATGTCTTAAATCAAGCGGAAAGCTCGGACCGCCCAAGTTTTGAAAGAGAATAAACACCTGAACCAATAAGCTTTTCTCCTTTGTATAAGGCTAAAACTTGACCGGGCGTGAGAGCTCGCTGTGGTGTTTCAAAATTAATTTCTGCTGTTTGCCCTTTGCCAGGTTGATATGTTAATGGGGTGGGAGCGTCCCTGTATCTAGCTTTTCCAAGAAAAGACATTGCAGTTGTGGGTTCTTCATTATCAAAAAATGATACCGACTCAATCTGGTATTTCTGACCCCATAGAGTTGGTTCTTTCTTGTTTTCAAAGGCAACAATAAGTTGGTTTTTTTCTATGTCTTTGCCGGTGACTACATAATTGTCATGATCGGAGTTGGACGGGATGCCAATGCCTTTTCTTTGCCCAAGTGTAAAACGATGTAAGCCCTGGTGATATCCCAGTACAGTACCATCTGTTTTTACGATTTCACCAGGTTGGTCATCAATGAAATTGGAGAGAAATTCAGGTATTTTAACTTTTCCCAAGAAACAAATGCCTTGGCTGTCTTTTTTATCAGCTACAGATAAACCAATCTGCTTCGCTATTTCACGCACCTTTGTTTTTGCGATGGCTCCAATTGGGAACCTAGCAAAATCCAGTTGCTTTTGTGAAATCTGAGCAAGGAAGTATGACTGGTCCTTGTTTTTGTCAGCTCCTTCCCAAAGTTCTGAGCAACCGTTTTTGGCGATTTTTTTTTGGCAGTAGTGCCCAGTCGCAAGTGCATTAAAATTATTATCCTTGGCATATTCCATGAGTGCACCAAATTTCATTCTTCGATTACAGAGAATATCAGGGTTTGGGGTAATTCCTTGGGCATAACCGTTTACCATTGGAGTAACCACTTCCTTTTGATAAAAATCAATAAAGTTGACCACATGAAATGGTACATCGAGATGCCTTGCGGTGGATCTTGCGTCTTTTAAATCTTCCGCACCCGGGCAGTTTCCAAATGGATCATCTTCCTGCTCCCATGTTCGCACATAGACTGCTTCCACCTCATGTCCTTGCTTTTTCAGTAAGTGACATGCAACCGCACTGTCCACTCCCCCGGAAACCGCAACAAGGATTCTTTGGATTTTATCAACCATTGTTTTCTAGGTTACTATTCTGGACTGGAAGAGCAAAATTTTTCGATTGGCTCTGTTCCTTATATGACATTTTATAGTATCGAGTGTATAATGGTGGAGGAACAGTTTATAAACCTGGGCAAGAAAGTGGGTTCATTTTTCTTGAAAAGGACTGGGATGGTGGACCTTTGCCCTACGATTTGGTCGAGCAGGCAGGCATGTTGGCTACCAGTTTTTCTTTGGTTGATCCGATTGTTCGAGCCTCCGCAGGTAGTTATGTGAAAGTTAACTCTGAAGCGATGTTCTTCCTGCCCCAAGACCAACTTTCATGCCAGCTCAAGAGTGACAATGAGATCTTTCTGGCTGCAGAAATTAATAATTGGGAGCCTTTTTCTGACCCTTGTCGTTGGAAAATGTCCAGGGAGCAGGATGGCTGGAGCCTTCTTCTCAATTGGGATGAACTTGCGAGGCAATCTCCTTTTGCTTTCAAATTTGTCACTAATGATCATGTATGGCTGGAACCCAATGATTATTTCGAATCGATTGAAACCTCTGGAGAAGGCGTAAGGAACTTCCTTTTCGATTCAGCCCGCTCGGGGCGAGATATCCTAAGGTTTGAGGTTGTAAATAAAGCCCGCCTAGATGGGTTGGATTACTGGAGGCAGGTCCAACCAAAGGGAGAGTTTGGGTACAGCAAGCAAAATGGGAGTCATATCTTCAGGCTTTTTGCTCCTCGGGCAACGCAGGTCGATCTTTTACTTTATGATAAACCGCATGAGAAAAAGTACGAAAGAATTCCTCTCATAAAGGATGAAGGGGGAAACTGGAGCCTAGAGACCCTGATAAATGTGGAAGGTAAATTCTACAACTATGCAGTCTTTCAGAAAGAGTGTGATGACAGGGCGGAGACCTTCGAGAAAATAATAATGGACCCTTACGCCCGGGCGACAGTCGGTCGCTTTGGTCCAGGTATAATTAGTCCCCCCCCTGATCGGGTACCAAAGTCTTCCCAGTTTCAGCCTCCTCATGTAAAGGACCTTGTCATCATGGAAGCCCATGTGCGTGACCTGGTAGAGAATATTCAACCACAGGGTAACTCCAGGCAGCAAGGATGGTTTCAGCGCCTCACGGATTGGGTGTCATCCGATCTTTCGTATCTAAAGAAATCTGGGGTTAATGCGATTGAGTTACAACCGATTCAAGAATTTGATGCAAGAAGTGCTTCCGAGTATCATTGGGGCTACATGCCGGTTAATTTTTTTGCACCGACTTCTACTTTTTCAAGCGACCCTGTTTCGGGCGTGGTTATTCACGAATTTAAGGAGCTTGTCCAAGTATGCCACGATTCAGGAGTCGCAGTCATACTGGATGTTGTCTATAATCATGTTGGAGTGCCCGGTCATTTGTTGAACCTAGATCGGGAATTATATTTCAGATTAAATGTGGATGGTCATTTGCAAAACTTTAGTGGCTGTGGAAATGATCTAAATTGCGAGTCATACCCTGTTCGCAAACTCGTGCTTGATAGTTTGGTTTATCTGGTTGAGGTTTTTGATGTAGATGGTTTTCGGTTTGATCTAGGTGAGCTTTTAGGGGCCGAATTCTTATTGATGATTGAAAATAAGCTGAGAAGTGTTAAGCCATCCATTGTATTGATTGCGGAACCTTGGAGCTTTCGTGGTCGCCTGCCCAGCCTTGGTGAAAATAGCACTTATTCTCTTTGGAGTGATGAGTGCAGAGAAAAAGTTTTTTCCTTTATTTGCGGGCAACATGGTGAAGCTGATATCGTGAAACTATTACATGGTGAACTCGACAATACCCTGCACCCTTGGCATTCGGTAAATTACATTGAATCTCATGATGACTTTTCCTTTGTAGACCGGATTTGCCAGGGAGTGGATATAGATAGCCAAAAGTTTCCCGAGGATATTGTAAGCAAGAACCAACTCGCCCTCTTTTTAGTGTTATTTTCACCAGGTGTCCCAATGATTTCGGCTGGTCAGGATTTCATGAGGCACAAAAACGGTCACCGCAATACCTATCAGAGAGGAGACTTAAATGCTTTGCAGTACACGCAGCTAAATAAATATGAGGAACTAAGCACTGAGATTCATAAATTAATCAAATTTAGGTTGTCCAGTGAAGGTGAGTTCTTACGACCTGCGAAAAAAACCGATTGTAATTATTGTCAAATTCAAGATTTACCAACCGGAATCGTAGCCATCGAGATTGAGTACACTAAAACTGGCTCGCATCACTGTATTGTGATCAATTATACTGATTATGAGATCAGCCTGCGGGTTCCAGAGAAATGGGTTGGGAAAAAATGCCTTCTCTCCGGGCAAAGAGTTCTGCGTAACTTTGCTATACCCAGCTATAAGTACAACTTACTTAAATTGACTCCTTAGGGTTTTAATGAATGAGTTCTGGATGCGCAGCAAGGCCATACCGTAGGTTGTGAAAAGTGTGATGTATTTTATGGACATGTAAAACTTCCATCACACCAAGAATAGTTAGGAGCCCCACCGGAAATATATCAAGTCGATCTGCAGGAATTTGGGGGAATCTGATTTTTCGCTCCGCCAAATTCAACCCACACATTGACTCGGTCAGCTGTTGAATAAGAGTGCGGTCAAAACTTATTTGTTTAACAGAATTTTCATTATAACCTACGCTGTCTTCGAAGATTTTTCTCATATGGACAACGGTTCCGCCCGAAGCTATCAAAAAATTACAAGGTTTCAGCTTTGGTAAATTTAAGACCAGCCTTTCTTTCGTCGTTGTGAGGATTAAAGACTGGTCTTTTAAACTCAAAGGTTCTGCAGGCTGCTTGATAAACTTTTCCAATAAAGCCACGGAACCTAGTGGCATACTGGCCGCGAAATCCAGTTTGCCCTGCTTCATTTTCAGGACTTCCATGCTCCCTCCACCCAAGTCAAAGGCATGGAAGTTCTCAAGCTTATCAAATTGGGGGTCAGTCATGATTCCACGGGCGATACCATCCGCTTCCTGCTCTCTACTTAAAACGACCAAAGAGAGTCCGGTTTCTTGCAATATCTCATCTTGAAGCCCAGAAATATTTTGAGTTAACCGTAGAGCTTCGGTCCCCACTAAAACCGTATTAATAGGTCGAAAATTAATGGATTCCGAGTGCAATGACTTTATTGTTCCAACGAGTTGAACGATTTTTGCCTTGGAAAGTACTAGTTGATCGCCCACTTTTTTTTCGCTGGAAAGCCTGCATGGATAACTCTTTTGGAAATCAATTGATTGAATGGTCCCATCTTTGATCTGAGCGACTAAAAGTTTTGAGGTATTGGACCCTACATCTATAACTGCACATTTAGGCATCGTTGTAGTCAAATGAGTAGGTTGCTGGACCAACGATTAAAGTAAACTCTCCTTTACTGCTGCCTTGGTGGAATTTTTCAATCACTTTTGAGCATGGTCCGCTAATGATAGATTCATGAAGCTTTGTGAGTTCTCGGCAAATGCAAATGTATCGATCCGGCCCAAGGTTTTCTTGAATTAGTAGTAAGCTCCTTTCAATCTTATACCTGGATTCATAAAAAATAATAGACCCATCAAAGTCCTGCCATTTCTCAAGCAGCTTTGTGACTCCTGTCTTTTTTTTAGGTAAAAAACCAAGAAATAAAAATTGGTGGGTCGGGAGACCTGAGGCGGAAAGAGCAGTTAACGCAGCATTCGGACCAGGCACGGGAATTACTTGTATTGACTTAAGGTGACACTCCCGAACAAGTCGAAATCCTGGGTCGCTTATCGTGGGGAACCCGGCGTCAGATAACAGGGCAATATTCTTACCACTTTTTAGCTCAGAGGTAAGGGCAATGGATTGCTTCATTTCATTTTCCTCTCTGTATGAAATGAGTGGCTTTTGTATCGAATAATGGGATAGAAGTTTAGCAGTTACTCGAGTGTCTTCGCAGGCCACAAGATCACATTTTGATAGAATACTTTCAGCACGGTAAGAGAAGTCACTAAGGTTGCCGATAGGAGTGGCAATAATGAACAAATTGCCAGGAGAACTATCGCTTGCCTCCACCTTTTTCTTTATCAGGCTAATTAGCGTAAGCCACCACGGTCAAATCCGCCTGGAAGGCTGTATTCCCAACTTGCAGGTCGACCTTGTGGCATGCGGTCATCATCGGGGGATGCGGTAAAGCAACCAGATAATCCTGAAAACAACGAAGCCAGTATAAGCAATTTTGCTACTTTGAATAGGGTGGAAGTAATCATAAAGTTACAGTTTTTCTTCATTCGGAACAACATGAACATTATCCCCGGGACGTAATTTATTGGGTGTTCCGAAATGGGGGAGGATGTAAGCAAGCAAAAAACCATTCTGTGTGCTCTGAACTCTTATGCGGGCCGCTTTCTGCTGATCTTTCCAAAGGGTAAATACACTCCCTTGCTTTACTCCTCTTTCGGTACCAAGTGGGAGTAAAATCATACCGGTTCTACTTTCTATTCTTGAAATAGTGGAAGGAGTACCAATTTCTGAAATCTCACTGGACTGGTTGACGGCAATAATCTCTGATTGAGATAAAACAGGGGGCGCTTCACTTTTAACGATGAAGGGGTTTGCTTTAACTTTTTTTTCCTCGTCAACAGTCTCTCCGCCGGACTGTCTGGCAAGAAGTTCAGTTGTTGCATCTTCTTTCCCCCGGTTGTATTCTTTGACAAGAGCTGCATTTGCTTTGCTCAGCTCTCTTTTGTGATCTTCGTTGATTTGCTGAAGGGTTGCCTCAAATTGCTTTTGCTCATCTTGTTGTGTTTGCTGAAGTTGAGCAATTTGATCCTCAAGCACTCCCATTTTTGTGGTACTGGCCTCCTTGTAGGCCGCGGCTTCACTTTTTTCATTTTCAAGATCAGCTTCAAGACCCTTGACTTTCACTGTTAAGTCAGCGGCTTGGTCTTCAAACCTTTTTCGCTCTTCTTGTTCTCTTGCAAAAAAATTCTGAAATTCCCTCAGTTCAATATCACGGGCAACCAGCATGGAACGAAGTTTGTTAATCTCAGTAAACCTGTCATTTCTATCCTTGTAAAGCATCCCGATAACGGTTCTCAGCCTGTTTTGACGCGGCACACCTAGAGTGATTGATCCGTCTTCATTTTTAACATCAGTTTTAGGGAATAGAATCTCATCCTCAAAGGGATCTTTGAATCCAGCAGGTGCTTCGATTTTTCGATTTGGGTTAATTTTCCATTTTTTCCCTTCGGAATCCCAAATTAATGATTCTGGGCCAAATTCTTTGTAAAGGGCTTCCAGGCTGTCCCTGTAATCGGGGTTACGCAAAATTTGGTCTTCTGAACTTCGAAGAGCAATGATTGCCTGTTCTAAAGGGTTGTCTTCATCAGGAGAAATTTGCTCATTTGCCTCAAAAACATCAGAAACGGCACTTTTTTTATTAGCAATATCTTTCCACTGGGCTTCTTTTGCTGATTGAAGAATGGTGTACGCATTTTCAACGGTTTCATCGAGGAAGGCATGAGACTGAGTAGTGGTTGTATCCCACTTTATCCATAGCAAGGCAGCTAGCCCGAATAACGAGAGAGTGCTCAGAATTCTCAGTAATACGGATAAAGGTTTCATAGGAATCTTATTTTCCAAAAATACATATCATGCAAGTATATATGATATAATTTTGTGCAGTCATTGTTGATCTAGAGTTAAAAAACGCGAATTTGATAGATTTGAGCCCGATTTAGTCCGTATGTGGAGAGGATTTCTATCTCTAACCCTAAAATTAAATGCTCGGTAAAAGTATGGCTGTTAAGTGACTTGCGATTGCCTCGAACTTCCAGAACTTTTTCAGATTGGTTAGCCTTATCCGTTAAATATATATTGTAATCCTTGATCAGGGAATGAACATGATCGGCTTTATATCTTTTGGGGTGGTCAGGGAAGTGATAATTGTAAGCAGCATCAAAAGTAATATCAATCTGCTTAACAGAAATTGGTTCTGGCCAGGTAAGCTCTACAAATTCAGGATATTTGAATTCTGTCTCCTGGGATATCCATAAATTTGGCAGATGGGAAGGTCGATAACTTGAATTAATCATATTCTCTGAAGAGAAAATGTCTTGTTTCGGTTTAATATAAAGAGCAGGGCCCTGATTTAATTGCGGAGCATTTGCAGTAGGTGGCTGGAATTGCGAATAAGCATTCTTGATTTTCGACGATGTTGGCGAGTTAGCTTTATGCAGGGTTATACCGTAAGGTACATCATCCTGTATTTGAATACCAAATTGCTTGTCCGCTTGAATTTCCAAAAAATGCCAACCAGCTTTGGGAATCTTGCTTGAAACCGGAAAAGTAGTTCGTGTTTCATCCTGCTGAGTGAAAGTAAACCTCTCGCAGTACAGGCATCTGCCTGGAAATACTGAATTGTAAGAGGATCCTTCTAAAAGTTTTACTTCGAGTTGAGTCTCTTGTTGAAACTGAAGGATAAGTTCAATTTCATCAATGGTAGTTGTTTGAATAGGTACCTGAAGCAGGCAGTGTTTTAAAATCACCGAATTTCTCACCCCATCAGAATTCTCGGCACTCAAGCTGTATGTTGAGGATGCAGAGACTTGAGCATTTATAGCTTTATTGCCTTTTTCGGGGATAATATCCAAAGATGTGGTTTGATTTTGTTTCCTGAGCGATGCTTGAACCTTCTTAGTAAAGAGAGAACTCCCAAAATTTAATTCAGGATTACAAAGAAATGCGGCGGCTGTACCGCAAGCACTACCAAGATTGGAAAGTGTGGGAACATCGATTACAGATAGGTGTGGCTCGGTAGGGCTAAATATGTTATCACCGATCCAAAATAAATTAGTGATTTTACTCGATCGAAGGCTTCTTAATGGAATCTCAAAAGGCTTGGAGATAGCCACCCGGTTTCTTGTGGAAAATTGCAGGCTTTCACTGGAGGGGAGGGCAGAGCAGGAAATTGCCACAGAGTCAGGGTGCTTCTCTCCCTCTAAAACATCGCTTTTTTTTAGATTGTAAACACTCTCACCTCTACACCTAAGACCTGTAATGGCACGATGAGAGATATTGCTAATGTAATAAGGGTGAAGTATTTCTGCGATAGGCGATCTGTTTTTCAGGTAATCCCATGCACACCAGGCGAGCCCCTCAGATGAATTTAGTTCAGCGTTGGCATTGCCATGCCATTCCAAGATATGATCTCCCAGCAATGAAGACTCCAAAGATTCCATTAGGTCGACCTTGGCTAGCATCGAGTTGTCCTCCCATTTCCACCCAACCCATGAAGGTACGGAGAAGGGAATGCGTTTCTCTGCCTTTGCTATTTGAATTACACTCGAAATCTTAAGCGAATTGGATTTATCCTGGCTTTTTCCTTCGATTAAATCATGCCCAAGCGGGGACACCTCAGGAGTTAGGTTTGCTAATTGGGAGTTATCTGTGCAGTCGATAAAAAACTTGCTTTTAAAGGTTCTTAATGAAGCGTTGCCTGAATCAATAACCTGCAAAGAGCGTATCGCATCTTTTTCTTGACTGAAGTCGATTTTACATGGCATGCAGTTCAGGAATAGGTTGACCCTTTTTTCTTTGCGCACAATTTCCTGCAATACCCTCGACTGACCTAAATGGGTGCCTTCATAATTTGATGTTAGAATCTCTAAACATAATTCTTCATAAATCCCTCCGTTTCTTGGATGAGGGAAAGAATTTTCAGCCATTAATGAAGCAGGGAACTTAGCATGAGGGTTCTGGATACCGCCGAGAATAAGGCCCCGAACTAATAGAGCTACATTGGCGCCTTCCCTTGCTGCAGAGATGGCTGCCGAGATACCCCCAATACCTCCTCCTAAGATGATCACATCGTGTCTTTCTGATGAAGTCTTCAAGTTCAATTACAAGGATTTTAATTTTTTTATTTAAGCAAAGAGTGCCTGTGAAACCGAGCTAATAATTTTTATTAAGTTTTATTAATAGTAGGGGTTAAGATATTTTAATATTGTGCATTTGAGTTTGCTAGCCTAAACAGATTGCCGTGCCTGCAATTACTACTCACCTTCATCGTTCGTGAGAAATTTATTTCCACGCTGGACGAATACTATTCCTATAAAGCTTATCATTGCTTTAGGCATGGTTGGTGGCGGGGTTGTGGCAGCTATCACCTATTACGCCACACCTAAATACACCCGTGTTGGTTACCAACCTACCCAGCCTGTCCCTTACGATCATAGTTTTCATGCAGGGCAACTTGGTCTTGACTGCAGGTATTGTCACCATGGTGTAGAAAAGTCATCTCATGCCAACATACCTTCTGCCAATGTTTGTATGTCTTGTCACAAAAATGTTAAAGCTGACTCTCCTCTATTGGAGGTAGTTAGGGATTCTTACTTCGGAGAAGATGCCAATCGGGATGGCCAGTTATCCAGCGATGAAGATTTGAATGGTGATGGGGTGCTTAACGCTGGTCCTGCTGTTCCTTGGGTACGTGTGCACAAAGCCCCTGATTATGTTTATTTCAACCATGCCATTCATGTTAACCGCGGGGTTAGCTGCGTCGAATGTCATGGCCGAATAGACGAGATGGAAGAGGTTTACCATGCGAAGCACTTAAGCATGTCTTTTTGCCTTGAATGCCACCGGAATCCCGAAATGGCGCTGCGTCCTAACAGTCAGGTTACAAATTTGGCTTGGACAGCTAGTAAAGACCCCGAAACTAATTCTGACCTTGCCCAAATACATGCTGGGCTTGAACTTAAAACAAACTGGGGAATCAATCCCCCGCTGAGTTGCACCGGTTGCCATAGATGATTAAAGAAAATGAAAGTCAACCGCTTCTTTCAGGGAAGCAATACTGGAAGAGTCTTGACGAGTTAGCCGAAACATCTGAATTCCGAACTTGGGTTGGTAAAGAATTCCCTGAAGGGGCTGAATTGTTGGATAATGTACAGCGCCGGGGTTTCCTTAAAACAATGGCAGCGTCTTTTGGCCTCGCAGGTCTTGGTATGGCAGGTTGCAGAAGGCCTGAGCATACAATCCTTCCATACGGCAAAAGTCCTGAAGAGTTAATCCCCGGAATTCCTTCCTTTTACGCAACATCCCGCCCATCGCCTTTTGGCTTTTCCCCACTTATCGCCGAAAGCCATCAAGGCAGGCCTACTAAAATAGAAGGTAACCCTTCTTACATTAAGGCCGGTGGCAGTACTGATATATACTCTCAAGCTTCTATTCTCGATATCTATGATCCAGATCGGGCCAAAGGCTCCTACACGAGGGAGAAACTAACACAGGGCAGCAAATCTGCAACGCGTTGGAAAAAGGCAAATTCTGCTGAATTGATTTCTGCGATTTCTGATTGGTCAAATACTGGTGGTGTCGCCATTATTTCCGATTATTCTGATTCAATCATTAGGAAAGAGCTGTTGAATCAACTTTCGTCGAAGGGAGTGAAGCACCTCGAGTATGAACCAGTCAATCCCTACCAAGCTGAGTCTTCTCTTTCTCGTTCTTTAGGAGAATCTCAAAATCTCCGGACATTACCCAACCTGGGGAAAGCAAAAAAAGTGCTTTCTTTGGATTGTGATTTCCTGGGCAACCGTGAACCTAACTCAATCGTAAACTCCCGCCAGTTCATGTCTGGGCGCAAGGTGCTCAGTGCTTCCGATGCCTCCGCAATGAACCGGCTTTATTCGGTTGAGTCCGACCTCACTCTTACTGGCGGGGTTGCCGACCACAGGCTTCGCCTTTCATCTTCTAGGATAGAAGCATTTGCCGCCCTTTTTTATGCAGAAATTCTTACGCTTCAGAAAAGCAAAGATGGAAAGCTTATCGATCACCTCCACAAGATTAGCAAAGATGTTGAGGTAGACCGGTCATGGGTTTCAGAATGTGCAAAAGATCTGCTCAAAAAACCCAGGCAATCTGTGGTGCTAGCTGGTCTTCATCAATCCCAAGGTGTTCATTTGCTTTCGTTAGCTATTAACCAGGCGCTTGGATGTATCGGGTCTTGCATTTCTTACCTACCAACTGAGCCCAAATCCTCCTATTCGTTTGAAGATTTGACCTCCGATATTGAGCAAGGTCGAGTGAAATCACTTATCATTCTTGGTGGAAACCCTGTTTATAACTGCCCTAACAGCGGCCTTGTTGATTTATTAAGTAAGGTAGAGAACTCAGTACACCTTGGGCACAACCTTGATGAGACTTCCCAGCACTGTGATCATCATATCGGCCAATCTCACTTTCTTGAAAGTTGGGACATTGGTTACACCTGGGATCGCTCCTGTATTGTTCCAGTCCAACCACTGATTGCTCCTTTGTTTGATACACGCTCTGACCTTGAATTGCTTTCAGCCTTGTGTGATTCTAAGCATGATGCCCATGCCTTGGTGCTTGATGCTTACAATAAATTAAACTCATCCAATGTTTCCTTTGACGATTTTCTACGAATCGGTGTTCACAAAATCAAGCAGTCTTTCAGGACAAATTTTACGGATATTAATTTAAAAGTTAAATCACTGAATCCTGTTTTTGCAGATATTGGTAGTTCTTCCCTGGAAATTCTGTTAACTCCCGATTTCCATACATGGGATGGAAGATTCTCAAACAATGGGTGGATGCTTGAATGTCCTGATCCTATATCTAAATTAACCTGGGATAATGCACTTCTTGTCAGCCCTGTTTTTGCCAAGCACCTCGAAGCAAAGCATCCTGGAATTGGTCTTTTGCCTAAACCAACGATGCTCAACAAAAACGGTCAAATTGCACCCGATGCAGCAGTTTTTGATGACGGCAAGCAGAAAGCACCAGTCATTACCCTACAGATTGATGATCACCACAGCCTAACCGGCCCTGTTTATGTTCAGCCTGGACTTGCTGACTTCACCATAGTCGCAAGTCTTGGTTTCGGCAGGAATCATGCAGGAAGAGTAGGGAATGATCTTGGTTACAACGCTCTCAGCTTGTTGCACACCGATGGCAACCGAGTGATCACCAATGCGACTTACTCCCCCTCAGGTGAATTCAAGACTTTAGCAAATGTGCAAGAACACTGGTCAATGGAAGGTCGTGCCATCGTTCGGGAAGCGAATGCAGATGAATATAAATCTGATACATCCTTTGCTCATCACATGGGAGCTGAGTCTCATTCCCCTCCAATCTATGGCAAAGATTTGGATAAAGACTTGGCATTTAAGGCACAGACTACACCTCGGGGTAATTCCTCGTATGAACATCCTGATCATAACTATGAAAAGTCTGAAGAACATGGCTTGCACCAATGGGGAATGTCTATTGACCTTAATCAATGCACAGGTTGCAGTGCATGTGTTGTAGCTTGTCAAAGTGAGAACAACATCCCTGTCGTTGGCAAAGATCAGGTATTAAGAGGCAGAGAAATGCATTGGATTCGCCTTGACCGTTACTTTAGCTCCAAAGAACGAGATGGAGCTGAACTGCCATCAGATGTCCAAGTTTCTTTTCAGGGCGTTGCTTGTATGCATTGCGAAACAGCTCCCTGTGAAACAGTCTGCCCTGTAAATGCAACAGTGCATGACGAGGAAGGCCTAAACGCAATGGCTTATAACCGCTGCGTAGGTACCCGTTATTGTGCCAACAATTGCCCATATAAAGTCCGTAGGTTTAACTTTTTTGACTGGAACAAAAGAAAAACGGATGATCTATACAAAGGTCCATTAGGGGAGAAGAATGATGACATTTCTGCAATGGGTAAAAACCCGGATGTTACAGTGCGCATGCGAGGTGTTATGGAAAAATGCACTTACTGCACTCAACGTATTCAAGAGTCTAAAATTCGCTCCAAGGTGAAAGCTCAGAGGAAGAAGACTCTCGAATCAGGAAAAGATGGAAAAGAGCTTGTAATGGATCGTAATGAATTAAAGGTAGCTGATGGCGGAGTGCAAACGGCTTGCCAGCAAGTTTGCCCAACAGATGCAATCGTCTTTGGCGACATCTCAGATCCGCAAAGTGAAGTGAGTAAGTTAAAATCAAATCCTCGTGATTACTCCGTTCTTGGATATTTAAGCACCCGCCCGAGAACAACATTTCTTGCTAAGGTTCGAAACCCTAACCCACGCATGCCAGATCACTCTACATCTCCACATGCAGCCCGTGAATACCACGACAAGGCACACCCAGCCCATCACGGCGAGGATCATTCAAGTAAGCACTGATCATGGCATCTGTTACAAACTCTGATTCTTCTGCGGATCGTCCGTCCATCCTTGACAAGGTAGACCCAGCTCCCTGGCATGATGCTCCTCTTGTTCTTAATAAGCGCAGCTTTAATTGGGTAACTGAGAAAATTTGCGGTATTGTTGAGGGAAAAACACCTACATGGTGGTGGTGGTGTTTCATTACTTCGATGATAATCGCCAGTTTTACCGGTATGGGACTTGTTTATTTAGTCTCTACAGGTGTAGGGGTGTGGGGCAACAACAACCCTGTGAATTGGGGGTGGGCAATTGTTAATTTTGTTTTTTGGATTGGTATTGGGCATGCAGGTACTCTAATTTCTGCTATCCTTTGCCTATTGAAGCAAAAATGGAGAACATCCATTAACCGCGGCTCGGAAGCCATGACAGTCTTTGCTGTCATGTGTGCGGGAATTTTTCCTTTATTTCATGTTGGGCGTGTTTGGTTTGCTTGGTGGTTATTCCCACTACCTAACGCAAATGCTATTTGGCCGCAGTTCAGGAGCCCGTTAGAATGGGATGTATTTGCAGTTTCTACTTACTTTACTGTTTCGATCCTGTTCTGGTACATGGGAATGATTCCTGATCTGGCCGTTCTTCGGGATCGGGCCAAAGAAACATGGAGGAAATATTTTTATGGTGTCTTAGCTATGGGGTGGCGAAATGCGAACAATCATTGGAGAAACTTTGAAATGGCTTACCTCCTGTTAGCTGGACTGTCTACTCCCTTGGTGCTCTCCGTACATACGATCGTTTCTTTTGACTTTGCTGTGGCCAACCTTCCTGGTTGGCACACGACAATCTTCCCTCCTTATTTTGTTGCAGGTGCGATCTTTTCCGGCTTTGGAATGGTTCTTACGTTGCTACTACCGTTAAGGGCTGTATTCGGTCTCCATGATCTTATCACCCAGACGCACATTGATAATATGTGCAAGATCACTTTGGCTACGGGTAGCATGGTTGGCTATGCCTACTCCATGGAATTTTTTATCGCATGGTATGGTGCAAATTCATACGAGGGCTTTGCCTTTATTAACCGTGCCTTTGGTAATTACTGGTGGTCATACTGGATTATGGTCTCTTGCAATGTCATTTGCCCGCAGTTATTTTGGTTTAAGAAAATCAGGGAAAATACTCCGCTTGTTTGGATCATTTCGATCTTTGTCAATGTAGGCATGTGGTTTGAGCGTTTTGTTATTGCCAATACCACTCTCTCCCGCGATTTCTTACCTTCAAGTTGGGGATATT
This sequence comes from Opitutales bacterium, assembly GCA_965661905.1. Taxonomy (GTDB): domain Bacteria; phylum Verrucomicrobiota; class Verrucomicrobiia; order Opitutales; family Seribacteraceae; genus Seribacter. The sequence continues at coordinate 194 of CBFIFQ010000053.1, read as the reverse complement.
ATTCCCCGACGGTGGTCGATATCTTTACATTCTTTGGAACTTTTGGGTTCTTCTCTGTTCTCTTTCTTCTTTTTCTTCGGTTTTTACCTCTCATGCCGCTTGCCGAAGTGAAGTCCGTAATGCCACAAGCAAACCCTCATGGAGGGAAGCACTCTTAATTGATTATGGTTAAAACTATGGATATTAAGTACGGG
>CBFIFQ010000052.1:0-16167 GCA_965661905.1 Opitutales bacterium | reverse complement strand
AAACCTTCATCCCATCGCAGGGCAGCGGGATGTCCATGGAAATCTCCCTCCTCCCTGGAACTGAGGAATAAACAAGGGCAAAGGCTGACTAACAACATCGCCTACTACACCCTGAATGAATTAATCACAGATTGATCACTCCCAAGTTTTATTGAAATTTCACGGTCTGACTGCGAGCAATGAGGTTCTCATCACAGCAGAAGATCTCTATGCTCACAACTAAAACAAAAATGTGGTCCGCTCAAATTGGACTGGAATATAAAGCAATCCTATTTGCGAACCATTTTGATGATATCTTCACTCTCCGATACAACGACCTGACCCAGGCTTGGGGAGTTAGGATTCAGGTCAACTAGTTCTAGAATATAACGGTAGGTTTTATTGATTACTTTCTTCTGGTATTCCCGGGATTCAAAAATCTGTTGGGTTAGCACAAAGTCTGGCAAGTTCGAGCCCGACCTACCTTTTTGGGATTTGGCAAAGGTAATAAACTCATTCAACGAGGCAGCGGAGGAAGTCCCAGAGATCCGGGCCAACCCAGATTGCGTAATAATATTTCTGAGTCCATTGATACGGATTGATTCAGGGAATTCGACCGTGGTTTGAGAACTCATAGGTCCAATGGCTATAACAGGGAGCCTGTTACCAATTTTTTGAGTTGCTGGAGAGCTCATAAGACGGGGAAACATCTTGCTGGAAAACTCATCCAAGTCCCGCAAGGTCAAATCTCGGTATTCCGCAACTTGAGAAGAATCAATCCGGGTAGTTGTGCCGCTTTGGCACCCCGAAAACAGAAAGACGGAAAGAAAAAGAATGGATAATGCTTTAATCATAATCATTTGAATTTATTTTGTTTTGAAAGAAAAGAGCTACTTACTTTTGAGCAAAATGCGGAAATCCTCGGCACCTCCTCGAATGTCAACACCTTCCAATGTTTTCACTTCCTGCCCATTAATTGTAACGGTTTTCCAAGTAGATGTACTTGCCTTGATGTTGCCACTCCCGTCGAGCCAATCGAACTTGTACATAAATACTTTGGGGCGAGTAGACCGATTTTGAACTTCAGCTTTTGCAAGCATCTTACCATTTAATGTCTCTTTAGAAGTTCGAATTACATTAATGGATTTAAGTTTTTGCTGATTACCCGTAACGATCTTGATGTTTCCATCCTGGTCCTCTTCCAAGGATGTAACAGGATTTTTGTTATAAGTGGCACAGGAAGATAAAAGAAATAAAAATGTAAGTAAGAGAATGTGATGCATAGCATTAAAACGATTGAGATAAAGCGAGGGTTCGTTCGTCTTTATTCCCATGGGAAGCCAGTGCTGAGTCAATGGAAAAATTGGCTAATTGCTTGATGGGAGACCCTTTTCGGATTGATTTAAGGTAAACAAAATTGGTGTGACTGTTGGGGTTTACCTTGGCCTTTATATTTTGACCGCTTTGCGAGGTAACCGAAACAATACCGTCTGCAGGAGTAGGGATTTTTTGCACCAGTACTTTTTTAGGTACCGAATACCAGCTTCTTTCGTCCGCCTGGGTAAGAGATTCTGCAACCGCAACTTTTGCCACGGCAGCAAACAAGGCAACCGCTACACTATCTTGTTGTTGTTCTTTGGTCGCAGCTTCGATGGCTGCCTGCGAGGCTACAGCCAAGACTGTTTGAACCAAAGCTTTGGCCATTTCAGCAGGAAAATCTGCTTTAAACTCAGAGGATATCACCGCATCTAAGTCAACAAGCTCTTCCATTCTTATGGGGCTCCCTTTACCTCCTGATTTTACCTGGAAAGCACTATCATAATCATCACGATATTGTAATTGAGGGAAAGCAATAGGGGCATAAAGGACGCCGCCCGGAGGGTTACCGCCATAAAATAAAACTAACGGTAAACGGATTTTCTTTTCCTGCCTGTAAGGGGCACTGCCGGTTTCCATGAAGACATAAGTGGCAGAGTCATCCCTGCGGGGGGATTCCCTCATTAAGAAATTTTTTCTCCCCAAGACGGAGGTTAGGTTGTTTTTACTGACTCCGAAGTCGAACTTAGTGTTTCGAACACCACCCACATTATACATCCTGTTCTGAAGTACCAGCCGGAGGTAATCCCCAAAAGGATTATAAAACTCAGCATATTTGTTAGAAAGTTCAGTATTCACAAAATCACTCACGGAAATTTCACCTGAATCCATGACCTCCTGGTATTTTAAATTCTCCGTGTTTGATGCTTTATCTTCTGCATCTTGAATTTTCTTACGGTTTAATTCCCTCGCCTCCTCTCGCTTGAACCGTAGTTCATTAAAAGAAGACTGCACTCTGGTTGAGTCTTTACGCTCAAGAGCCTGAAGTGCTCGGTAGATCTCCAATAAATTTCGGTCGTGAAATTTACCTACATATTCACCAAGCCCTTTCTTTTGAGGGTCAATCAAACCTCCCCCGAAATTTTGATCAACCAGTTCTTTTGCCACATTCATGTGCATTTCAGCCAATTGAGGCAATTGATTTGCCCGTGCTACGGAAGACATCTCCAGGTTCCAAAGAAGTTCTTCATCATGGCCTGGCTTGATAGATTTACCGGCGGATTCTAAGTTTGCCAAGGCTCCAACCGTGTCTCCCTGGTCCCAACTATTTCTAAATTCAACAGTATTTCGTTGGTAGGTGGCACAGGAAGATAAAAAGCAGATCGTGCCAACAGCGGATAGGTGTATAAATAATTTCATGTAAACAAGCTGAGTTAGTGGGTGGCTAATTTCGCGATTGGTAAGTCATCGGGAGATGACACTTCGGTATTGATCCCGTTATCTTCCAAAATTTCACAAGTGGAGACATCTTCCTGCACATGGGAAACCTTTACGCTCCCAATCTTAGTAATGGCTCCTCCGGATAATTTCTTTTGGGTAACCGGGTGAAATATTGGTTTGGATATAAATACATCATAAAGTTGTCCAACTTTCACACCATTTTGGTAACCCGCTAGAATAAAACATTGGGATCCATTCTTTCCGTGAAGATAGATCACCTGCTCAATTTCCTTCATAAAATGGGAAGACATTTTTGAGGCGGCATCTTTGGCAAACTGATCGATCTTTTTCCTGCTCTCAAAGTTTTCACTATTGGTTGATCCAAATATATCTTCATCCCAGGATGCATTGAAAACTGGAACCTCAAAAGTCTTCTGTTCACTCTGATTCCCCCGTTCAATCAATATCATGGTCATGGACACATATATGTCCCTGTTTAGCCTGGTAGAGTTATCCAAGGGATTGGTAACGCGGGTAACTTTTTCCATGAATTCAACGACCTCACAGTTCAAAAGATATTTCGGCATTGTTTCCTTTTGAGTTTCTGCCTTTTTAAAAATCTCAGAGTATTCCAACTCCAGGTTTAAATTAGATTGAGATACAACCTCATCAATATCAATAACGGCATATTTTCCCGTGCTGTTAAGGTAATGCTTAAAATGTGTCGGCATCGCCTCCAAAAAAGCAGGCAGCGATGGTGATTTATTTTCCAGCACACTTCCCGTCGCTTTAATTTCCCCTAAAATAATCGTTTCTTTTTGCCCATGCAAAGAAAGAGCAAGGACAAGAAATATAGAAATTGAAAATATATTTTTCATATTAATATAAGCTTTTAATGGTTACATTATCAGGCAATTCGTATTTGGAATTCTTTAAAAACTCATACATACCCTCTGCTTTTTTTACCTCATTATCAGTCAGCTTCTCACCTATTTTAATCTTCTGAGTGAAAGCTATCTGTGATTGCCACCTATTATATTCCTCGTCCGTCGGTGTGAGCAAAAGGTTTAATTTCAACCCCTCATGAGCATTAATCATCTTTTCCTGCACCACAAAGCCAGAACGAATGAGTTTTAACCTTCTTAAACCGGGTTGGATCAAAACAGGCTCAGTCGAAGAGGAATTTCCTACAAAAATTCCATCTATTTCAATTTCTGCATCCGTGGACTCCAATTGGTAATTTGTACCAGTAAGGACAAGGTTCTGATTTTCATCTTTGGAGATTTCGGGCCAACTCAAATTTTGTAACTTGGCGGATATAAAAACCTGTACCTTATTTGATTTGGTGGTAACTTCTGACTGCACTTGACTCCTATTTTGCTGAGTAGCCTTGACTGGTGACTTGGTCAAATGAGCCGGGGCAATATTTCCAAGATGGTCAATAATTTGCCCAACAATATCGTCAATAAGTTCATTGAGTATACTCTGTTTACTTGCCTGAATAAGAATTTTACTGGTGACGGGTATACGCTTGGTGGCAGAGATGTTTTTCCCCAGGACAGATCCAGCATTAGAAGAATTTGCCAACCTAAAATTAGCATCAAGGCGGTGAATATAAATCTTTCGGTCAAAACTGGGAAGATCTTTAATCTCAGTGCTAAAGTGATTCAAAGTAAGCAGTAAAAAATAATCAGCACCCAATTGTTGAGCTACACTCTGAATATTATTATCTCTTAAAGATGCTAGGATATTTACCTGCTGACTGTCGCTTGAGTAATTATTTAGGGATTTGCTAACCGTTTCATGAGTAATGACTTGAAATCCTTTACCTGAAACAGAAGCACTCAGGGTTTCTCGAGCGTATATGGCAGAGCTAGAATCCTGGGACTGTTCGACCTGATCGTCAATAAATACAGCCACTGTTTGCAGGGGGGAAGAAAAGGCTTGGGTCAGGCAAATCCATAATCCAATGCCATAGCTGATACTTTTCTTAAACATAATAGGGATATAAAAGTGAGATTTAAGGTTATTTAATAATGTATGAAAGATTAAAACTTAAATACAACATTATTATTGAAACAGATATGCCGTAACAAACAAGTTTGCTTAACGGGTCATGATAAACAAATCTTCGGCAGGAGGTTTTGATTTCTCTTTTTTATAACTTGGGCGGGTATGTTCAATAAAATCTAAATCATGAATCGAAGTTTTTGGAGCCCCAGCCCTCTTATTGCTTTTCTGAACCAGCCTTGAACTCAAGCTCAGGCTTGGTGAATAAAAATCTTTTTCACGGACTTCTACGATAGAACCCGAAGGTGGTGCATTACGAAGCAACTTTAACAGGTTGACCAGATATTCGCTTGGTATGGCAAAGTTAAGGTTTTGACCGCCCTGGAACATACCAACTGATACCCCAACGACTTTTCCTTCATCATTTAATACAGGACCACCACTGCTACCTAGTGAGATTGGAGCGGTCATCTGCACCAAATAATCATCCCCAAACCTGCGAATACTGCTTACCAGGCCGTTGGAAAATGTACCTTCTAAACCTTGAGGGTTTCCGACAACAAAAACAGGCTGTCCAATATTGAGATTCCTGGAGTCTCCCAGGTCCAATGTCGCATCTGACCGCAACTCTACCCGAAGAAGTGCTAAATCAAAAGTTGAGTTAACCGCTTCCACTTTTTCAATTTTATTCAACATTGAATTACCCAGAGATTTCACCACTCCCCCATAGGTATTCGCCACAACATGATAATTAGTTGCCACAAGGTCTGGGGATATAAAAAAGCCGCTCCCAGACTTCACCGCTTCCCCATTTTCATCAAATAAAACCAGCATAACAGAGGCAGGAAAAGCCCTTTTTGCAATTTCTTCAGAAGTCAGACCAAATAAGTGGGTGAGGGGCAACAAAAGACTTACTACAAGGAATGGGGGTTTCATGTTATCTTTAGTTAGGGTTTATTTCTTTCTGAAAATCATATTGTCAGGTGCACAACCTAGTCAAGTATGTGCAAGAATGCCAATAAGCATAGCCGGAAAAGCGCATGCATTTTCATGGTTTCCGAAACAAATACTTGGCCAAAGAAATAGGCATTATAAATTCAGTCGAGTTACCTGGAATTCCTACTTTTCCACAGCTTAATATTCTTCAAATCATTTTCAGATTTGGGACCTTTTGTGCTTCTCCCCTCGGCAATATCATTTTCCAGCTGAGCCAGTAAGGAAGCTACCATCTTTGGCTTTAAATCGTAGAGGTTTTTCTTTTCCCCCAAATCTGCTGACATATTGTAAAGTTGCCCATCCGGAAAACTTGCAGGGGCCTGTCTCTCGGTAGGAGAAGTCCATCCACCAGATGCCTTGGCGAGCAAAAGCTTCCATGGACCTTTTCGGTAGGCAAAATGCCCACTAATAGAATGGTGAATTACGCCCGCACGAGTTGAAACAATCTTTTTCCCAAACAAAGCGGGAATAAAACTGACACTATCTTCCGCCGCGTTTACCGGGAGGTCTGTTTTCAACACATCTGAAAGAGTGGCAAAAAGGTCGGTAAGGCAAATGAGTTGGTTAGATCTGCTTCCGGGCTTCACCTTTCCCGGCCACTTCACAATAAAAGGAATACGGTGCCCACCATCCCAGAGATCGGCTTTTGAGCCACGCAGGTCAGCACTTACTTTATGTCCCTGCTTGGCAAGAGCAGGGATTCCTGCGGCCTTGGAGCAACCATTATCACTGGTGAAGATAATAAGGGTATTCTCTGCCTGGCCTATCTTGGTAAGGGCTTTTTGAATTTCACCCATTGCATGATCGGTTTGCATAACAAAATCACCGTAGGGTCCCAAGCCACTCTTCCCTTGCCATTCCGGGCTTGGAACAATCGGCGTGTGAGGAGAACCTAGAGGGACATAAAGAAAAAAAGGCTTCTGGGAGCCTTTTTTTGATTCAATGTACTCAACCGATTCACGGGTTAAACGGGGAAGCATATTGATTACTGGGTCATGGGCTGTTACTTCATCATTCTCGATGACAGCCTCCATGTTACCCGCGTGATGGAAGCCGTGAAAATAATCAAACCCACGGTGAATGGGACCATCAGGAATCTTGGCACCAACCGGGGGCCTCTTATGTTTTCCCTTCAAAAACTCTGATCCTCCATTGGGATTCAAATACTTAAAATTAAGATGCCACTTGCCAATAATGGCTGTGTCATACCCCTGATTTTTCAAAAAACTGGCCACCGTTGGCCTATCCTTGGCGATCAAACAGGGAGCAAAGCCCTGGACCACCCCGGATTGCAAAACAGTTCGCCAACTGTATCGTCCCGTCAACACCCCATAGCGGGTCGGGGTACAAACGGATGAACCTGAGTGAGCATCCGTAAAAACCATCCCTTCTGAGGCGAGTCGATCCACGTGAGGTGTCGGAATTTTCCCATTTTTGGGGTTCAGGCACTGGACATCTCCATACCCAAGGTCATCGCAGATGACATAAATTATATTGGGACCCTTCCCATAAAGGGTGGATAAAAATAGGAAGACAAGAGGGAAGAATCTTTTTAGATGCATAGCTAAAACATTCATAAAAACTTTTAAAGTGACAAGATAATGTTTTGACCTTTCCCAAAAATTGTTCAGTTAGGTTTCCTTGAAGCTTGCGAAGGAAAATTATGATGTTTTAGTAAGTTTTCACTGTTCCGCATGCGCCATTCACCGATTACTTCTGAGTTATTCTCTCGTAATAGAGAAAATCTTTGCCAAAAGTTACCCACTCGGGCACTGGCGATCGCCCATGCCAATGATATCCTTCCCACAAACGCAGACGGCACCCTCCCACTTCACCCAAATTCAGATTTATTTTACTTATCTGGCGTTGAACAGGAAGAAAGCATTTTGGTTCTTTTTCCCGGTGCATCTGATCCGAAGTACCGGGAAATTTTATTCGTAAAAAAATCGAACGAGCACTTACGGATATGGGAAGGTTATAAGCACAGCCAGGTAGATGCCCAAAAAATTTCAGGCATACAGACCGTTTTTTGGACCGAAGATTTCCCTCATATCTTTCAACTGCTTGCTGCGGAAGCTGATATTTTCTTCCTCAACAACAATGAGCACAGCCGGGCCAGTAATGAGGTGGAAACCCGGGATGAACGTTGGAATAAAAAAATTCGCAAGGATTACCCTCTACATCAAATTGAACGGCTTGCTCCCCACCTTCATGCATTGCGGTTTTGTAAAAGCCCGGAAGAAATAAAATTGATCAGGCAGGCCATTGATGTCACCACGCGTGGCTTCCGCAAGGTTCTTCGTATGGTAAAACCAGGGGTCAAGGAATATGAGGTGGAAGCAGAGTGGGCCAAAGAATTTATTAAAAGAAGGTGTAAGTTTGCTTACTCACCGATTGTCGCATCGGGAAAAAATGCCTGCGTCCTGCATTATTTGCAGAATGATCAAACCTGTAACAAGGGCCAACTTTTGTTGATGGATGTGGGGGCCTGCTATGCCAACTATAATGCGGACCTCACCCGAACCATTCCGATAAGTGGCAAATTTACCCGTCGCCAGAAGCAAGTGTACAATTCAGTTTTGCGGGTTCTGCGGCAAAGTATTGAAAATGCCACGGTTGGAAAATCCCTGAAAGAATGGCAAAGCGATGCCCACGAAATGATGAACCAAGAAATGCTCCGGCTAAAACTTTGCACAAAAGCTGACTTAAATAAAAAAAATTCGGAAGAACCCGTATGTCGTCAATATTTCATGCACGGACTCGGGCATTCCCTTGGGCTGGATGTGCACGATGTATCCAACGGCCAAGATAGGTTTACCGAAAACGCAGTCTTTACCGTAGAACCTGGGATTTACCTGCCCGAGGAAGGATTTGGGATCAGGTTGGAGGACAATATTCAAATCACCCCGAATGGCCCTGTTAATCTGATGGCCAAAGTACCGATTGAAGCCGAAGAAATTGAAGATATTATGAACCGCTAATCTCACAACCCAACCTAACATTTTATGAAAATAATCACCTGTTTCCTTCCGGTATTTTTACTCCCTCTTTTGGCCCTAGCCAAAAAACCAAACATTATTGTGATTATGGCGGACGACCTTGGATATGGAGATCTTGGGTGCTACGGGGCCAAGCCCAAAAACCTAAAAACTCCCCATATCGATAAACTGGCAAAAGAAGGCCTTAAGTTCACCAGTGGTTATTGCTCAGCCTCCACCTGCACTCCTACCCGCTATTCCTTTCTCACAGGCACCTACGCCTTTCGTAAAAAAAATACCGGGATTGCCCCCCCCAGTTCTCCCCTGATCATCCCGGAAGACACCTATACCCTTCCCGACATGCTCAAAGAAGCAGGATACAAAACGGCCGTGGTGGGAAAATGGCACCTTGGACTCGGTAGCCCAGGAGTGGGTCCCCAATGGAATGATCTCCTTAAGCCGGGCCCGCTGGAAATTGGTTTTGATTACAGCTTTCTTTTACCCACAACCAACGACCGGGTTCCTCAGGTTTATGTGGAAAACCATCGGGTTCTGAATCTCGACCCAAAAGATCCTCTCTGGGTCGGAGGAAAAAAGCCAAGCCCGGATCACCCCACGGGGATCACTCATCGAAATACCCTGAAGATGGATTGGACCCATGGGCATAACCATACCATTCACAATGGCATCAGCCGAATTGGGTTTTACACCGGTGGGCATGCCGCCCGATTTCGGGATGAAGACCTGGCAGACAAATGGGTGGAAAAGTCGAAGGAGTGGATTGGTAAAAATAAGGACAACCCATTCTTCCTCTTCTTTGCCTCTCATGATTTACATGTTCCGAGAATACCTCATGAGCGATTTCGAGGAAAATCAGGTATGAGCTACCGGGGAGATGTCATTGTTCAACTCGATTGGTGTGTGGGGGAAATTGTAAAGTACCTCAAAAAAGAAGGTCTGGAAAAAAATACCATGATTGTCTTTTGCTCTGATAATGGGCCGGTGGGCGACGATGGTTATGCCGATGAAGCCCTTGAGAAAATGGGAGACCATCAAGCAGCCGGTCCCTATTCCGGAGGGAAATATAGCATTTACGAAGGAGGCACCCGTACTCCCTTTATTACTTACTGGCCTGGCACCATCATGCCCGGCACATCCGATAAAGTGGTATGCACCATTGATTTCGCTGGCAGCCTCGCCAAATATTTGGGTGTTACCTTACCCAAGGATGCATGCCTGGACAGCCTGGATGTAATGGATGCTCTTCTTGGAAAGAAGAAAGCCACCGGGAGACCCCACCTCATACAACAGGACAACGGTCGGGGCGGTAATTACGGTTATCGGGCCGGAAAATGGAAGCTACAACGGCATGATTCAAGAAAAACTCAAAATTTTCAGGTTAATAAACTGCTGGGAAGTCAGCGCGGTCAGAAAGTTCCTCAATTTGCGCTTTTCGATTTGGCAAATGATCCAGCTGAGAAAAACAACTTGGCTGAGAAGAACCCAAAGGTTCTTACCAAAATGCAAGAAGAGCTCCAAATGATTTTGGATGCCGGCCGCAGCCGTTAAGCTTCATCTAGTCGCTATTTGAGATTTCACCATTCAGTCATCCCTGCTTTCTGTTTATCCCTCCTGGGGTGCTTGGACCAAAACGAGACTCAACCCATTATATTTACGGAACTCCAGGGTAATGCTTTGGGTTCAACTTGGTGCGTAAAAGTTCTCACAAAACAAATCTTTAAGGAGGATGAACTGAGAAATGATGTTATTCAAAAAATAGAGAATGCGGAAAAGATCTTTTCGCATTGGCGGCCAGATTCTGAACTTTATCAGTTCAATGCTTCGGAAAACACCCTGCCCTTTCCCTCTAATCAGGATCTGTACAACCTATTAAAACATGCAGAGTGGATCCACCAGAAAAGTCAGGGTGCCTTTGACCCAACTCTTGGCTCAGTGGTAAACCTTTGGGGGTTTGGCCCTCCCGGTCATTCCCGCTCCACCATTCCCACGGATCTGCAAATTGAAGAGGCACTAAAGCAAACGGGGATGCAAAATATAGAATTATTGCCAAGCAGAACGGTTCGAAAAAAAACTCCCGGTATCCAACTTGATTTATCTGGTTCCGCAAAAGGTGAAATTATTGACCAGGTATGCAGGCTGCTTGACCGATGGAATTTCAAAAATTATCTTGTCGAAATTGGAGGAGAAGTCAGAGCATATGGCAAGGGAAGAAATGGAAACGGATGGGTTGTCGGGGTGGAAAATGGAAGTCGGCAGCCTGATACTTTAGTTTCAGTTCCCCTTCGCAACTACGCAGTCGCCACTTCGGGAACTTACCGATTAAATAAACCTAACCCACAGTCCAGTCGCAAAGCTTCACATTTAATCGACCCAAGAACCGGATACCCGATTGATAACACATTAGTCGCCGTAAATGCCTTTGCTCCCACTGCCCGTGATGCGGATGCATGGGCTACCGCCCTGATGATACTTGGTCTTAAAGATGGAATGAAAAAAGCGGAGGAATTGGATATCGTTGCCCGGTTTTGCGAAAGCAAAAAAGAGAAAATTATCATAAGCTACAGCTCAGCTTACCGGCGCCTTTTTCTTTCAGAAAATCAATTTAAGTAACGGCACAAATATAGTTTTAAAATAAATTCTATTGCCATAATCTAGAAGCTGGTACGCAGAATAAATCCTGGCTCCTCTCCTCATAACCGCATGCATTCATTTCCCCAACTATTTTTTTACCTCATTATTTTTGTCACTTCCTCTGCATGCTTTTCAAAGCAGCCAAACGTCATTTTGATTATGACCGATGACCAGGGGTACGGAGATCTTGGGTGCCATGGCAATCCAGTTTTAAAAACTCCCAACTTAGACCAATTACACAGCGAATCTATTCGTCTTACCAATTATCATGTAAGTCCTTTTTGTACGCCTACGCGAGCCGCTTTGATGACTGGCAGATACCCTGCTCGCACTGGTGCGTATCGAACGAGTAGTGGGCGAAGTAACCTCCATCACGATGAAGTAACCATGGCAACCTATTTTGGCAATGCAGGGTATAAAACAGGGCTAATAGCCAAATGGCACCTTGGTGACAACGCACCCTGCCGCCCGCAGGACCGTGGATTCCAGCATGTTCTATGGCATAAGGGAGGCGGGATTGGGCAAGCACCCGACTACTGGATGAACGATCAATTTGATGATGTTTATGAACGCAATGGGAAATATGAAAAGTTCCAGGGATATGCCACCGATGTATGGTTTCAGGAATCGATGGCTTTTGTTGAAAAAAACCGGGAAAATCCCTTTTTTCTCTACCTGGCTACTAATGCCCCTCACTCCCCCTACCGGGTACCCGAAAAATGGTCCGCACCTTATCGCGAAAAGGTAACCTGGAAATCAGGAGCCGAATTTTACGGTATGATCGCCAACCTCGATCATAATATCGGGTTGCTCAGAAAAAAACTGGATGAACTGAATATTGCCAAAAATACAATTTTTATCTTCACGACTGATAATGGTACTGCCAAAGGAAACGGCGGACCCGGTGGAGACTTGAAAGGATATCGGGGCTTCAATGCTGGCATGCGGGGGCAAAAATCAACTATATTTGAAGGTGGTCACCGGGTCCCCTTTTTTATTCACTGGCCAGCCGGTGATTTAATCGGAGGGCAAGATCGGGATAACCTGGCTGCTCACCTGGATGTATTACCTACCTTAGCAGAACTCTGTGAGTTAAAGCTTAATAATAAAAGGAAACTGGACGGGATATCATTTGCAAACTATCTTCGAGGTTCTCGATCAGTACCACACCGTGAGCACTTAATCATTCAGCTGCATGGGGGTAATAGGTTTGAAAAAAAAGAAAGCCCTTGGTTGATGTCCTGTGTATTAGAAGGAGACTGGAGACTAATTGAAGGGAAAAAACTTTATGATGTTTCACATGACCTAATGCAGCACCACGATGTTGCAGGCAGTCATCCTGAAGTGGTGGAAAGATTGCGTGGCTTGTATGAAAAATTCTGGAAATCAGTATCACCCAGAATGACTCCCGTTTGCCTCGACATCGGCAACCCTACGGAAAACCCTACATTTTTATGCTCACAAGATTGGTATTTGGAAAAAGGGAACCCGCCATGGAATTTTGCTGAAATAAACCAGCGCAAAAAAATTACTGGCCCATGGCATGTAAATATTAAAAGGACGGGGAAATATCTTTTTACCCTTCGTCAATTCCCCAAAATTGCCGACAAGCCTTTGCAAGCCATTCGAGCAAAAATCAGAATTGCCGGGGAAGAAATATCCAAGCCTATTCCTGGCAATGCCAGCGAAGTGGAAATTAAGCTTTCTTTAAAAAAAGGTGAAACAACCCTCGAGACCTTTCTTTACACTGCAGAAGACGAGGTTGGTGGTGCATACTTTACAGAAGTCGAATTTCTAAAATAATCAAATACCAACCCTTTTTTAACACGCTCAACCCAAAGAAACTTGAATACATTGAGGGAACCTAAGCTTAGCCATGTCAAAACTCACCCTGCTTATTCTCCTAAGATAACACCAAGGATAAAAAAATGAACCATCCCACACCCTTAGCTCTCTTGGTTTTTCTGTGCTGCCTTATCTTGAGTTCCTGTATTGAGTTTGAACATCAAAAGCTAAGCTACATTCACAACGAGGCAGAAGATGAATTAAGAATTACCCTTACCTACAAAGGTATCTTTGGGAATCTCGACCAAGAAGACGGTTTTCAGAACAGTCCGGGTGATATCGCCACCGAGGATCGTTTGAATCAAAAACAAAGTAAGCAGTTGGAGTCGGTTCTTGAACAGAAAAGAGCTTTCTTTTTCAGCAACTGGATTGCTGAATACAGTGCATCTTCAAGTGGACAGATGCTCGAGAAAATCATCCAAAGAAATGATCATGGACGATTTGGGAAACCTGAAATCGAAATGGTCGAATTACTCCGCAAAAGTGTCGATGTTCAAAATATTGGATTCTATCAAGATAACTTGGGCAAGCTATGCGGTGGCCAAACCATTAAGATTAGTAATATCTCCAAAGTTTTAGCCTCTGCCAACGAAGTCATTCGCAGACAGATTGTTGCGCACATACCACAAATGCAGGAAGAACGGGAAAAAGATATTCCAGGTTCTTGGAGTCCTGAAACCATTGCTCTTATCGAAAAGAAGCTTAGAACTGAATTTCCTTTTATTCAGCTCGAAGGTAATCTCCTTACTTTTTCAGCGATTCTCAGCGAAGCAGAACAAAAAAAGCTGACAGAGGATTCCCTAAAAGACTGGCCGCCCATTGTAAGAATAGAGTTTAGCAAGGAAGGTGCTAATCTTTTAATTGGTGGCAAGGCAGATAAAATCGTTAATTTATCCAAAAAGTGTTTTGATGGATACTACCCAAATGCTCTTTCTTATATTCAGATAAAACACCCTAAACTATTACTGCCACAAAAAGAAATCGAAAACACGCTGTCCAATTTCCTGAACGCTGCCAGATAGTACCAGGACAAGTGATAGAAAACTGTTAAAAACTAATTCCGAATGGAGTGTCTCTGATGTCCACCATTGTTTCCAATGCGATTTGAAAAAGAAGAAGATAAACACACCTGCTTTCTGCGCCTGTTCACCGCAAATGAAGCTTCTATCCATGCCTATGTAAGAAGACTTGTGTATCGAAAGGAGGATGCATCCGACATCATGCAAAAAATTGCCATCGTCCTGTGGAAAAAATTTGATCAGCTTAAGCATGATGATGATTTTAGGCGTTGGTCTTTTGGGGTCGCAAGGTTTCAGGTCCTCGCGTGGCGCAGGGACCTTGCACGTGAAAGAGAAAGGTTGGTTCTCTCGACCGAAACCGTTGAACTGATGGCTGAAGAAATTGATCGTAAAGCTGAGCAACTCGACCTCGAGAGAGAAGCAATCCTGCAACACTGCCTGGGCAAATTGAAGAAAGAACAACGCACGGCCTTGAAGGAAATGTATATGAATGAAAGTAATACCCCGACCCTTGCCCAAAAATTCGGGAAAAGTACGACGGGGTTCTATCAATGGATTTATCGAATCAGACGAAATCTTTCCAAATGTGCCAAGAATTTGGCCAATGCAACATAAGGCTCCGAACACAAATAATGATGAAGAAAGAAGAAGATCTTATTTCCCGCTATTTATCGATGAACCTCGAGGGAAAGGAGGTGGACGAGCTGGACAAGATGTTAAGAGATAGCCCGGAGTTACGAAATAAATTTTACGATCAAACCAATGTTGTCAGTGCATTGGAGGAGGAGTTTTCATCCAAACTGCCCGATGAAAAAGTAGTCGCCATTCTGCCAGCCAAACCAAATAGAAAAATTTTGGCTCTGGCCGCATCCTTTCTTTTAGGGTTTGGATTTATAGCGTATTCATTTTTACTAAAACCAAAGCCAATAGCCATTCTGGTTTCCAATGAAAACGCAGCGTGGGAGAGCTCTCTTCCAACCACACCCGGCAGCGAGTTAATTCCAGGGCAAATGAGTTTAAAATCGGGAGTTGCTACGATTCGTTTTTCTTCCGGTGCTGAAGTCACCCTTGAGGCACCAGCTCAGATTGAACTCCATACTGAAATGGAGGGGAAATTAAACCAGGGAAATGCCATTATTCATGTACCTAAATCGGCCCAAGGTTTTGTGCTGATAACCCCTTCCGGGTACGCGGTTGACCATGGCACGTCCTTTGGCGTATCCATCAGGCCAAATCAAACCATTACAGATTTTAAAGTATTGGAAGGTGAAATTTCAGTACATTCTCAAAGCGGTGATTCGCTTTTTCTAAACGAGAATGAATCCGTGACATTACGCCCTGCTGGAATAAGCGAAAAAAGTTTTATCCACTCGGAAGAAATTCCTTCCGCGACCAATGAAAAAGGTAAAGTTATCCGTATACCATCCAATGGAAAATCGCGGTCAATTATTCGAAGCGACGATGCTGAATATTTGAACCCTGATTATCTCATGGTAAAATTAGATAACGGGAACAAGCTCTATGAAAGAAGATCTCTTATCAACTTTCATTATAGCGAAATTAACTGGCTCAAAGCAAAAAAAGTAATGCTTCGCTTAAATCTTGTACCCTGTGGTTTAGGAAGCCGGGTCTACTTGCCCAAAATAAACCGGTTTCAAGTTTATGCCCTCGCCGGATTTTCAGGAATAGAATGGGAGAACCCAATAGCATGGAAAGATGCACCCGCTGTAAAATCCCTAGAGTTGGTGGGGAAGTTTGAAATACCGCGAAGTCAGGAGCGCGGAACCGTGGTCATCGAAACTCCAGAGCTCCTTCATTTTATTCAAAAAAACAATGCGGACGAATACACTTTTTTGCTTCTTCTGGAAACACCGGAAAACCAGGGCGGTGGATTGGTTCATGCCTTTGCCAGCGATTCGCACCCTGAGTCC
>CBFIFQ010000051.1:0-16962 GCA_965661905.1 Opitutales bacterium | reverse complement strand
GGGCGGTCATACCGGTACGAATCCCTTCCGGAGGTGATGATATAAGAATTTCAGTGGCATATTCTTTGATATGAGAGGTATAACGACTCATTGAAGCCAAGGGGTACTCACTTATCGAATCGACTACCCCGCTCAGTTCCAAATCTCGGATCGCATCGAGTTTGATAAGACATTTCATTCCAGGACGCACCTTTTCAATTTTATTCTCATTGATTTTGGCCACTACCCTCAAAAGAGATGGGTCTGGTAAGCGTATAATGGTTTGTCTTTCCCTCACTTGCTTTCCTTCTTCAATAAGAACCCCATCTTGGGATCCGCCGCTTGTTTTATTTGCATAGGTTACCTCACCATCCGAAGGAGAGTAAATGGTACAGTTTTTAATCTGTTCTTCGATTTCCTTTTCCCTTGTTTTTTCTAACTGGAAAGAATTTTCAGCAGACTGAAGACGGGCTTCTGAGGTTTTAATGGAAGCATTAAGGTCGGTGACTTTCGCCTTTCGAGTGTGGACCCGCAGAACCTCCAGCTTGGTCTGGGCTAAGTCGAGTTCTTTCTTCGCTTTTTCCACCGCAAATTGATCAGCGTCTAACTGCACGCTGGAAACATAACCCTTGGCCGAGAGTTTTTGACTGTAAACTAAGTACTCTTCCGCCCGTCTCATATTTTCCTTCGCGACAAATTCAGCACTTTCAAGCTGCTCTTCACTCTCGCGGAAAGATCCAGATAAATATTCCTCTAAAGCCAGCCTTGCCCCCTCTACATCTGCCGTGGCTTTCACTAACGCCGCTTTGGATTGATGAACAGATATTCTTTGCTGAAGTAAATCTTTCTGCAGGGCGGCATCATCCAAACGAACCAAAAAATCACCTTTTTTCACAAGAGTGCCCTCAGGCACAATTTCAAGTATACTTACGCCCCCAGAGCTTCGGCTCCTCACCTCACAATTAATCTCTATATTTTCAGCACTTTCAATCTCGCCTGGCTCAATGATTTCCAAAGAAAAATCACTTATTTCAGCTTCCGCAAAAAGCGGTCGAATCGCCTGACTTGAAATATTTTCCCCTCCGTAAAACCACCAAGCCAATGATAAAGCACCGGCACCGGCCACACCCATCAATGCCTTCAATGAAATGAAGGCTTTTTTATGAGTACTCTTTGAATTCATGACCACCACCCTACAACATAGCCAAATTCGAGCAAGTTAGGACTTTAGGAAGCTACCCATCTTTGGTTTAGAACTAATCAACATGTGAAGATTTCGCCCAAAGCCCATTCTCAGTTAATTCCATGGTTCCAAGATCATAGGCAAGTCGCATCCGCATTGCCTCGTACCCAATCCATACTTCCACAAATCTATTACTGGCATCTAATAAATCATTGAGGGCATTTACTAAGTCGCGAGCGGTGGTGGCCCCAAACTGCGAGTTTCTTCCTGGTTTTGGAGGTTCACCCAGCCTCATTCTGGCTAGATCGACCTGGGCAATTGCCCCTCTCACCGCTGCCCGGCTCAATTCAAAGTTAAGCTGAAACAGGTTGGACAAACGTTGATGCTCACGAAAGCTACGAAGAATACTATCTTGGTAAGCAAGAAAATCTCTGCGTGTCTGTTCATACCTTACAAGGGAGGCCTTGTACTTATTTCTTTCCTTTATTTTAGCCAAGGGAGTATCTATCTCAATTCCCACACTTACCCGGCTTTCATCCGATCTGAATTGACCTGCTCCCATGGAGTCAGAACCGAGGTCGCCGGACAGTACTAAATCTAAATCCGTCCTCAAATCATCTCTTGCTATATCCACATCCCTCCAGCTATCCACCAGTTTGGCACGCGCATTTTTCCAGTCCAAGCGATGGTTTGAGGCAATTCCATAAGCTTCATCAGGTGAAATCTTTATGTGATCCAAAACGATTGATTCAAGTCTGGCAGAGGCTCGGGTCAGGGAAAGCTCAAGAAACAAATCACTCAAATCACTCAACAAGGCCACCACCTGACTTCGATTAAGTTTTAAGGTATTCTGTCCGGCCGCTTTTTGCCACAACCTGAGTTCTGAAAAGAGATCCAGAAGATTTTTGCTTATCTTTTCTTTGGCTATCCTCAAATCCTGTAGCAGCACCGGCAGATCATCATGATTAAAAGTATCCACACTCATACCCAATTCCTGTAAGTCAGGCCTTGCCCTCAATTGGTCAAAGCCTTTTTTTCGCAGCGGTATTACTTTTTCAAAGATTGCAATATCTTTGGCTACGCTGGCAAGTATACTCTGGGCTTTTTGTTCAAATTTGAGGGCATGGGCAACCTGCTTCTTAAGATCTTGCAGAGAATCTGCTTTTTGGAAATCACGGACTTTGCTTAGTATCTGATTCAGTTCGTCCTGGAACTTAGATGATTCGGGATCATTCAGCCTGAAGCTTTCCACATAATTGTCAGTAACCACCATAGGAAGATCAGCAGGAAGCCCCAAAAACAGCTTATACCCATCCAATCGGTTTTCAAAAGAAGAACGGGATGCAAGCAAACGACTCTGTCCGCTGAACAAAGCTTGCCTCGCTTGATCGACCTGCAACCTGCTCCCAATTCTGCCGGCCTCAAAAGCGGCCTCTAATTGCTCCAAACTCTCGCGAAGCTTGGCAACATTGGCCTCCTGGTTTCGTATCCTCTGCAAATCCAGCACGAGACCTAAAAAACCAGAAACTCCAACAGTCGGAGGTGAGACCGTAGAAATAGAGGATGTAGCACCCACGCCTCTCGAAGGATTCACCCCGAGAACAACATCTAAATAAAAACCCTGCCTAAATTGCTCAAGATTACGAGCGTTGTAAAGCAATCGCCTTTCCTGCTGTGTCAAACTTTCCAAATAAATCCTTCGACTGGCTCCACGAAGCAAGGGCTGGGTTAGGGTTAGACTGGCCATGGAGCCCCCCACTTCGACATCGCCCCCACTCAATCCGACACTCAATCGGTTAGCCAATGAAAGCACCCAATTGGAACCCCTTCCTGCAACGCCCTGTGCTCCCATAGTAAGCCTTGATTGAAAGTCCGAAAATTCTTCTTTTCCTTTCTTAGAACTCTTCCCAGAAATTCCGGCAAATGGACGCGGGCCAAGGCGGAACCGCTCATAGGTCACATCCAATGCAGTTAGGTAAAGTGCTTCCTTTTGGCTCTGTAATTCTCTGGAATGCCTGACTGCAAGGGACATCGAATTTTCCAAATCCAAGGCAATCTCCCCTTTTTGATTATGGGGTAGAAAGGCTCGCCACTCCGAAGGCTCCAGTGGATTGGATCGGTTCCCTTCTTTATATGCATCTGAACGCTGTATTCGCTCCGTTACCCTCCGTGAATCAGGGTCATCTGCAGGAATCATGGGAAATTCATCCTTGGAAAGCTTCCGTAGTCTGGAATTTTCATGAGGCTCCCAACTAAACCCGGGAACATCCTGCAATAACTTTTGGACCTCTAAATCCGCAGTTTTAGGATCCAGTTTCCGAGAGCACCCGAGGGGTGATAACATCAGGAGTCCGAGTGTAAAACAAAAGCTTATTATGGCAGCCTGATTTCTCATCCTATGAGAGGACCTAAAGCAAGATGTAAAATATTATTATCAGCGATAGGTGACATTGTCATTCATTCATGCGACAACTCGTTGTACTTACAAGCGGTAAACCTGTAAAAACCCAAAGATTTTCCAGAAAGACCAAAAGTTTATTTTGAATGGTTGTGGTAAAAAGGGTGTAAAATCTTAAAATAACATCTTCCCTCGTACAAAAACTTCGGATTGTCCGGTGAGAATCACCCGGTCATCTTTCAGCAAACAGCGAACCTCTCCCCCTCTCGGGGAATCTTGCCACCCTACGAGGCGATCCTTTCCAAGCTTTTTCCCCCAATATGGTGCCAGCATACAATGAGCTGAACCGGTAACATGATCCTCGTCAATACCAATGCCCGGTGCAAAGAAACGGGAGATAAAATGATACCCAATTCTTGATGTTTTTGCGGTTACACAAATACCACGGCAAGAGCTCAGCCCTGCCAATAGCTTAAAGTCAGGGGTTAATGCCTGGATTGTCTCCTCATCCGAAAAAACACAGAGGCAATCAGTGCCAATGTAGACTTCATCAGGGTAAGAACCGAGACCTTCGACCAATAAGGGAGAAATGGATGATTTTCTAAATGGGATACTTGGCATACTCAGAGATATGCTTTTGTTGTCATTTTGTTGTACCTGCAGTTCCCCAGCTAAACTTGAAAATGAGATAGAAGAATGCTCGGGCATCAAGCCTTCTTCATAGAGAACATGAGCCGCCGCCATGGTGGCGTGTCCACAAATTTCTATTTCAACCTGAGGTGAAAACCAACGAATGGACCATACGCCACTCTTAGAAGGAAAAACAAAAGCCGTTTCAGGCATATTAACCTGCGAAGCCATTTTCTGCAATTCATCAGTGGAGAGCCACTCTTCCAAAATGCATACCCCTGCCGGATTGCCGGAATAAGAATTTTTACAGAATGCATTGATACCGAAATAAGGAAATTTCATAAAAACTGATAGAAGCTACAATTTTACGCAGAAGATACAATGTCAAAGCAATCCAGGCGTATAATTTCTAAATATTTATTCTTGGTTCAAGGACAGAAAAAAACTTCGAATGACTAGGCTGGGGCAAACTCCCACCCTTTTCGGTAAACCTTAGAAATAAGCTTATTTGCCTCGGCCCGGTTGGTGGTTAACTTTTTGGCGTCCCATGAAAACTTACCTCCGGCAAGCATGGCAACATTTCCCAGCAAAATGGCTTCAGTCATATTACCCGAATAATCAAAATTAGACATAGCAAGCTTGGGATTATTTTGGCGGATTGCCTGTACTAGTTCCTCCTTCATCCCGTCATCTCCTCGACCATTCCGTGGAAGAGATGGCCTTGGCTTTTCAACTTCATTTTTGGTGTACCACTTCCCTTTTTTATAAACAAGCCAGTCTGCACCATAATCATTTGGAGAATACATGACCCCATCAGTACCGAGAAGAAGAAGACCACTACTTTTAGGTTTTTGGCCATAGAAAAAATCAAGCGGAGGCAAATTCTTTTTCCCTTGGTTGTCCTGTCCGTTATTACCAACTTTCCCCTCGTACCAACAAAACTTAATCGAACCACGGCTCTCGGTCTTGGGGAAATCCATATGCACCGTGGCCCAAGAGGGAAAAGTTTCCTCGTTGGTAGGCCCGGTATTTACAGACTTCACCATAGTCGGTTGCGTAAGCCCACATCCCATGAAAGCCAGGTTTGTAGTATGGCAAGCCATATCCCCAAGGGCTCCAGTGCCATAATCACGCCACCCCCGCCATTTAAAAGGTGTGTAACAGGAATGATAAGGACGCTCGGGAGCAGGCCCGACAAATGAATTCCAATCAAGATACGAAGGTGGCACCATTTTTTCAGAAGGTCGCTTGGTTACCTGAGGTGCCTGTGGCCAAACCGGGCGGTTGGTCCAGGCATGGATCTCCTGAACCGAACCGATACCTCCTGCCTGCAAGTACTCCGCTCCCTCTCTTATCCCGTCAGAAGCTGTCCCTTGATTTCCCATTTGGGTACAAATATTTTTCTTTCGGGCCATGACTGCCAGCTGCCGAGCTTCCCACACGGTGTGTGTCAGTGGTTTTTGAACATACACATGAATGCCCTGCTCCATTGCCATCATCGTAGCTGGTGCGTGAGTGTGGTCGGCGGTACACACAGTAATGGCATCAATCTTACTGCCTAATTCGCTCAACATTTCCCGGTAATCTGAAAATTTATCAGCCTGCGGATGTTTACGTACTGCAAGCTCCAGCCTCCTTGAATCAATATCACAGGCAGCCACCACTTCCCCATGCCTGGCCAGACCATCAAAATCACCGCGACCTTTTCCTCCAACACCAATGCCCGCGATCTGCAGCCTTTGATTGGCCCCAAAAACATGGGAAGGGATAAAATTAAAAGAAAAAACAGTGGAAGCCGCCCCTAAAAAAGAACGGCGGTTATAACGAAAAGATTTCGTAGAGCTAGGTTTCATAGAGGAAAAGCTCCACCCAATCTCTCCAGCTCAACTAAATCAAGATAAATACAAAATTTTACAATTTCTACACTTACCGGGTAAAAAAATGTTACTCTTTAGAAAAAGCCTGCTTTGCTTTGGCCTTCATTAGGTAGTCCCCACGCTGGGTTTCGTTGAGTGAACGAAAGTATTCCATTTCTTTTCTTCTTTCTTCCGGGGGTAACTTTTTTAAAAGCTGGCTGAAGGCTTTGGAGCGATTTTTAAGCCGCATCATAAGCATTTTTTTCTCTTCAGTCGTAGAATTCCGGAAGGCATGCAGTCGTTCACTCATGGCTTTTCTTTCATCTACAGTCATGAGCTCCACCCTCTCGATGGTTTTTCTCAAGACCCGTAATTTTTCTGGCTTCGCTTTCAAAAGCCTTTGCAATATATCAATTTCCATTTGATTAAACCCTTTCAAATCCGAATTGGAAGAATCACTTTGGGGTTCTGGCATGGAAGCTTGGTTGGCCGGCAAAGGACTAACCAAGAAAGAAAGCAGGATGATAAGGAAGAAAGGTTGCATAGATTATTCTGGTATTGATTGAAGCATAGCGAATAGGTCCAACGTTTGATCATCGAGGAGAAAGATAGGCTCCCCAAAGTCATGACTGAAAAACATAATATCCTCGAGCAATACCTTTTCCTCATGATCGAGATTAACGGTAGAAGAAAGGATCACAGATTCGGATGACGAAAGCGGTTGAATGGGTTGTTCATTAAAAAGTAAAAACAAAAGGCAGGCGGCAGCGGCCAGAGTTGTGGGCCATAAGTAATATTTACTTTTGGTATTTACCCTCGATTGTTTTCTGGCTTCATTTAAGACGCTTGCTGTCAAAGAGCCTTTGGCCTGAATATCGTCAGCCTTCAAAAACTCATCAAGCTTTTCGTCCAACGAGTCTCTCATATTTCTCCCTTTTTTTTAAGTACTTCTAATTTTGTTTTTAATTTCTGACGAGCACGGTGAATCCATGTTTTGACTACGGATTCACTCACTCCCATGAGATTGGCAATTTCTAGGTAACTCCATTCTTTTTGCACCCTCAAAAGAAGAGCAGATCTTTGGCTTTCTGGCATTTCACTAAGGACAAGCTGTAGAATTTCTTTCCATTCATCAATCGAAGAGTTCTCGACTGAGCTCTCCAGGTTCATGCAATTTATTTCCTCTTGAAACTCTAAGGTTTGACTCTTTTGTTTTCTCTTAATTTCATCAATTAATAAATTACGGGCGATCGTGAATAACCAGGATGAAAACTTGGCGGTTGGCCTGTAACGACTTGCAGCCTTGAAGGTGCGGATAAAAGTTTTTTGGGTAAGGTCCTGGGCATCTGCATGATTACCCAATGAACGATAAAAAAAGCGATACAAAGAGTCCTGCCATTTCTCAACAAGAAAGTCCATGGTATGAATTTCTCCATTAGCCAGGGCATACAACCATTCTGCCTCTTCGGACTCTTCAAGCAGAACCAAATGCTTCCCCTTTTTAGGGCCTTCAGCCTTCACCGGGAAAGACAAAACATTTGTGGCGGTGTATTGCATTTACAACAAAACAGAACGACCATCATCCCAAAAAGTTACAGGTTATTTTAATCCAGTCGCAACAACTGCAATGCATCCACCACAACATAGCCCTGAGTGCCTTCATTTTGCAAAGAAACAGCGTATGACTTACCAGCCTTAAATGTGAAAGACCCCAAGGAATGCCAAATTTTACCAAGACCCACGACTTTTCTCTGATCCACAACTCTTTCTTCCACTCCTTGCTCGCTGCTTACTGAATACTTCACTGCCCCAGCCCGGTTGCCTGATGGAATATAGGATATTCGCACTTCATAAATACCATCTTTGACTGGAGAAAAAGGGAATTCGGCGGACTTCATGCCTTTACCCCCATTTCCATCATGGAAGTACCCATTCCCTACAAAAGGTCTTAGCGATGCACTTTGGGTCCATTCTCCTTTTAATTTCACCTCCCTGCCATCGACCACTAAACCCTGCAAATCATCTGGATTAATGCCAAGCCCAGTCGCAACCAAATTATTTTCTTGTAACTCTAAAACCTGTCCATCCTCTAAAAGTTGCAGCTTTAATTTTTCATATGAAACTTGCTGTACATTAATGCCTTCATCGATGGCAATACAGGCAGCCGCACCCGCTGATTGAGCAAGAATCATTAAGACTGACTCCTTACGCAGGGAAGCATAAGCGACATGAGAGGAGGATACACAAACAGGAACAAGTAAATTTCCGCATTCTTCTTTCCTGGGGACAATGCACTGATAAGAGATTGGATAAGGTGCATTGGAATCTACCTGCACGCCTCCCTCATTTACAACATAGCTCCTTCCACTCCTGTCTGTTGTAACATACCTTTGCACATGAGAAGACTCCGGATTACGAGACCCCATTCCAATCGGTTGTGGAGTTTCAACCTTTCCGTGCACATGCAACTCAGTCATCACAAATTCACTGACCATGCGGCGTGCTTCCCGTACATAAATTTGATGGGGCCAATGCTCATTGTCCTCAAATTCATCTTTCGCCAGCCCCCATTTCGTCATTTGCTCACGAACTTCAAGCGGCACCCGAGGATCCTTGCCTAAA
The DNA here is from genome assembly GCA_965661905.1 of Opitutales bacterium. Taxonomy (GTDB): domain Bacteria; phylum Verrucomicrobiota; class Verrucomicrobiia; order Opitutales; family Seribacteraceae; genus Seribacter. Next base: position 8,294 of record CBFIFQ010000051.1, on the reverse strand, counting down.
AAGTAGAAAAAACCTTTTTGATAAGTTTTATGTTCCTCTATTATCAATGATCTTTCTTCATAAGATGCTTCTGGGTATCGATAATTCATGCCGATGTTATCGGTACTGAAAGGGCCAAAACTATTGGTGTCTGTTTTGGCATTTGGAATCGGGTCAAACTTCCCAAACATATGATTAGACCCTTGAATCAAGGTGCGGAGTAAAAGTTCATACTCTTGGGGGTCGTACTCCTCAGGCTTTAAGAAAGGGACTTTATTTTTCTCATGCTGGGTAAGGCAGAGCCTGAAGTTATAAGCCTGTATTTTTTCATCCCCGCTTCCATCCTTCCCCGGAGGTATATCACTAATCCTGGCAAGTAAACCGCTTGATGGTTTACCCTCAATGACAAAGGGGTCAATTTTAGGATTAAATTGATGTTGTTTGGCTAACTTTGCTTGGACCCCATTTATCTTTTCTCCGTAGACATCGTTGGACTCCCGGCCAACAAAATAGGACACCCCTGCTGCCGCCATCAAGTCGCCCTCATAAGTACAGTCTAAAAATATTTTTCCTTCGTATTGGTTACCAGACAGGGTGGTAATGGATTGAATAATCCCGTTCCTCACCAACACGCCTTTATCACGGTCAAGCCATTCATTACGAGCAACTTCCAGCCCAAACTCTTGGATCCATGATTCAAAAATATTTTCCGCAACCTGTGGCTCAAAAACCCACATCGTTCTCTTCTCTCCGTCTATGGCCGGCACACCCTGACCACGATTGCCAAATTCTTCTTTTTTTTGCCATCGCCAGGAATCAACGCTCTGATAATGCCTCCACACTCGATGGTAAAACTCTCGTGCCAGTCCCCCGACTGCCTCCTTTTTTCCGCTATCCATCCACCCAAGCCCACTACTTAAAAGCCCTCCCAAGTGAACATCGGGAGATACCAGAATAACCGACTTTCCCATTTTCTTCGCTTGTATGGCTGCGGTTACACCCGCCGAAGTTCCACCATACACCACCACTTCTCTTCGGATTGATTCGGCATGACTATGCGTAAAAGCAAATGGCCAAAAAAATTTCAGGGAAATAACGAATAACGCCTGTCGAATATATTTAACCGCAACCACTAATCCTCTGATTAGTATAAAAGGAAATTCGTTCAAGAATAAATACCTTCTGAATGTTTTAAAGTCTCTTGATATTGGAGGATTATGAGGTGTTCAAAGCCTACTTTACCCTGGTTGATACAAGTCAATTTTTTTGATGACTCGGAATTTACAAACCCACTCTATAATTCCTCCGACTTATCTTTAGATTGAACTAATCTTAATATCAAATATTGGTAAAAAAATGATTCATTCTCCGCCCCGAACTTATTTTCTCCTATGGCTCCTGTTGATTGCAGTAAAAATTGCAAATGCGAGATCCGATCTTTTATCCAAATGGAGAAATGCATTCACTGAATGTGTCAGAGAAGAATCCCTTTCCCCTAATCTCATGATTCGAAACCTGAGCCTCTTCTCACTTTCAGTTCATGACACTCTAAACCTAGCGAGTCCCAAGTATCAAACCTACCTGAAGTATGATATTTCACCACCATTAAATTTTTGTACAAAATCAGCAATCTCCGGATGTGGTTGGAGGCTAGCCGAAGTGCTACATCCAGCTCGTTTACGAAAATTTGCTACCCTTTCCAGAGATGCGAGAGCCTCAGATGCTAACAAAACAGCTACGGCCTCCTTTGTATTTGGAGCCGAAATTTCTCAAAGAATTATCGAACACAGAAAAAACGATGGGACCACCACTTCCATTTCTTACATTGCGAGGACAAGTCCGGGTTTGTGGAAAAGGACTCCAAAATTTTATCGACCTCCAGAGCAACCACATTGGCGAAAAGTAAGCCTCTTCGGTTTACCTGAAATCGATGGTTTTCTCCCGCCTCCTCCCCCACGACCAGATTCTGAAGTTTTTCGAGATGCGCTGCGCGAAGTAAAAGAATTGGGTGGCAAAGACAGTCAAACCCGCACCAAAGAACAAACTTTTATTGCTCGTTTCTGGAAGGATTTCAGCTACACTCAAACCCCTCCCGGACACTGGAATGAAATCGCAAATTTTGTCACCATTCACCGGGGATTATCACTCTGGGAAGAGGCCAAACTCTTTGCAGTCCTAAATATTTCAATGGCTGATGCCGGTATTGTAGCATGGGAATGTAAATACAGGCACCACTTATGGCGCCCTATTCATGCAATCCGCTCTGCCCACGAATTTAAAATCACTCAAAAGCTCCATAACTCAGAATGGGAACCTCTTATTGAGACTCCGGCTCACCCCGAATATGTTTCAGCACATTCTTGCTATTCGGGTGCAGCAGCGGCTATCCTTAGGCAAACCATTGGAAACGATAATTTTAAGTTTAGAGCAAATAGTGATGAATTCCCCGGGCAATCCCGAACTTTTCATAGCTTCTCCTCCTGCATTGATGAAATTAGTGAAAGTAGACTTTTTGGAGGAATTCACTACCGGTTTTCCTGCGATCAGGGGCTGCTAGCCGGGCAAAAAATTGGGGCTTACATGTATCTAAATCTACTCAATACCTTGACAAATTGACAAAAAAAGAATTCAAAAGTGAAATGAAAATTCACCCCTTTTTACTCCTTTTTCTGTGCCCTATTTTCTCCAGTCTCCACGCTCAGGAAAAAACCCTCGGTGACCTAAACGGAGATGGCGTGGTAAACTTATTAGATACTGTTTTAATGGTTAACCACATCCAAGGAACAGAATTCATCACCAATTCGGAAGTTTTAAAATGGCAAGCCGATGTAAATGGAGACGGATTGGTTAACTCTTTTGATGTGGAAGACTCCCTTGAGTTCGTATTCAAAAGAGAGCCACAGAAGCAAATGCCCCTCACCTCAGTTTTATCCACAAGTCCATACCATGGCGAGGGCGACATTGCCCTGACCAGGGAATTTGTGGAGCGCTTTAACATGCCTCTCAAAGAGGGATCAGTAATCACCCCGGAGATGTTTTATGCAGTCTCCAGCGGAGATTTACAGGTTACATCCGCCCGATTGTCATCAGACCGGATGAAAGCCACACTTTTCCTCAACGGTTTCCGCTGGCCTTCCAATTCCAATGTCACCATCACATTTGATGGATCTAGCCTCACTGACTTTATGGACCGCCCTATCGACTTAGATGGTGACGGAGAACAAGGAGGAGTTGGAGTTTGGACTTTTTCCACTCTTGCCGTGGAAGCGAGTGACCCGAGCACCGTGGTCAAGGGCCGTGTACTTGATTCGGACAATTCAGAGGGAGAGAAAGCCCTAGAAGGTGTAATCGTATCTGTAGTAGGAAACGAAGAGCAATGGACTGTCATAACCGACGCAAATGGGGAATTCCGGCTCACTTCCGCACCTATCGGCCGCTTTTTTGTCGTCGTTGACGGTCGTCTCGTTTCTGGCCAACCCGGTGAAACCTTGGCAAGCAACAACTGGAAAGAACGGGATTATTACACCTTTGTGGGGAAAGCATGGGAAGCCGTTCCTGGAAAAGAAGTAAACGCCACCAAGTATGGCACTTACAATGAAGATGGTTCCTACAATTCAGACCCAAGGGATGGAAATATTTATTTACCTCTGGTTAAAAAAGGCGCCCTGCAAACCCTCAACCCTAATGAAGAAACAGAGGTTGCGTTTGCATCCGGCTACCTAGACGAAGCCAGCCCCGAGCAGATTGCCATGCTCGAAGCTACTTCCATCACCATTCCGCCCGGGTCTCTTCAATCAGACGATGGATCTACGGGAGGCAGTGTGGGTATCGCCCCTGTCGACCCCGACCGCCTCCCCGAACCCCTTCCCGAATCCCTCGCCATGCCTTTGGTGATTACCATACAAACCGATGGCCCCACAAATTTTGATGTACCCGTTCCGGCCAGATTTCCCAATGTCGATAATTTACCACCTGGTGCCAAGTCCGCCCTTTGGAGCTTTGACCACGACACCGGCGTCTGGGAAATATCCGGCCCCATGACCGTGAGTGAAGACGGAAAATACCTTGAGAGTGACCCCGGAGTGGGGATCCGGCAACCCGGGTGGCATGGTTCTGCTCCCGGAGCTCAAATATTTGGCCGGGCAGTTACCACCGGTCCTTCGGTGAACCAACCCAAGCAGGCGGCATGCGGGGTCAGCCATGCAAATATGGATCTTACCGAAAACGAATATACTTCCTTAGGCCGCCTTTCCGAGGGAATCGAAGAAAGTATATTCGGGGCAAATGACGATGAAATCAGTTTTGCCGGACAAATTTTGCCAAATGGCTTGTCTTTTGCCAAAGGGAAAAACCTCAGTGGAACCAGTTGGGATCTTTTCAGAAAACATGCCCATAAAGATGCAAAAATCCATTCCACAATTGCCAGAACCGCCTCCTCTCTGCTTAGTAGTGATGACTTTTGGAATGCCTTCGCAACCACTGCAACCACCATGAAGGATAATGCCATAACTGCCGCCATCGATTCCTCCAAGCACAGCACCATTACCCAGGCTCACTTAGCATTTCTCCAAAAACTCGAACAAATCCAGCTGTCAGTAACTGATCAAATGGAAAAATGGGGGCAATACTCCATTGCCCTCAATGGCCTTACAGGACCAACCTCCGGTATTTCCGGTCACTCGGTAATCCAGACGGACCGCGAGGAATTAGCTTTGGCAATTGATGCCACCCTGCAGGCATACCGGGCACTTCCTGGTGGACGGAATAGACTCGATGGCCACCTCAAAAGGTTTGCCGAAGCTTGGGAGGAATTCCTACAAACAACTCTCAATGGCAACTTGCATGCCTACAATGGTGAATCCTTTGTATTCCTCAAAAGAATCGGATCTGAAAGGGAAGAAATCCGCACTCCACCCATCGCAGCCCAGCGTATTCGGGTTGGACAGGGTGGTGCTTATGATGCCATCGTCCGCCCCAACAGTTGGTACGAAGCATGGATGCTCGAGCCCACGACATTGGTGATCGGTTGTACCACTTTCATCTCTCCTCAAAACGGAGGAAATGGCCCCGTCCCTCCGATTCCCTTATGCTCTGATGACCAGGGCGACTCTGATTATGATTATCTATCAGACCGGGGCGAACGCGTTGTCGGCACTCACAAAAATAATAAAGATACAGATGGGGATGGCATACCAGACGGCTATGAAATTCTAAATGGCACTGACCCAAGTGGTGGTAACCCTGTATTTACCGGTGTCCTTGCCACAGTCCCCCCGACCAACAGCAGTGCTTTTTCGGATTTTGTCACCACAGGAAACGACCTAGCCATCTTAGGCAATGGCCCTCACGGATTAGATATTTTTGACATAGGGTCCGGCTTTCGACCAATCAAACTTTCCAGTTTTGACACCCCAGGCTCGGTTCGGAAAGCAGCCCTTACTCAGGATTATTTAGCCGTGGCAGATGCCGATTCGGGTCTTACCGTCCTCAATATCACCGATCCGGAAAACCCTTCCCTGCACCTCAGTATAGCTCAGGAGTCCCCGGCAAACGCCATCGCCATCGCGGGTAAAATTGCCTTCGTCGGCCTTGAAAACGGAACGATTAAAAGTTATGACCTTTTTAGCGGGCAACAAATTGATCAACTCAGTCTGCACGAAACGGTAGAAGATATCGTGTTCCAAAATGACTTTATTTTCGCACTTATAAACGACGGCTTTTGGTTTTCCTCCCTACATTCCATTCCTACTAATAACGGTAGGTTCTCCGATGATAATGGACCTTTTCTGCCAAGAAATTCAATCAATGCCGCTGGCCCTCGTCAATGGGGGCTTGAAAATGGTCTGGGCAGACGCCTGTTTGTTGGAGATGATTTTGCCTACATCACTGATCTTATGGGCTTCAATTGGATTGATCTATCAGAACCTTCCACTCCATCTCTTGGTAATCGAGTCAAAACCCCGTCTCGTGGATGGCGTCATGTAGTTGCAAATGGCTCAGGTTTAGCAATTGCAATAGAACATCAAAATAGCCCCGCATTTGCGACAGCTGATCCTAGTGTTTATACTGTTCAAAAAAACGGAAACTTCTTTAGATCAGGGGGAGAAAATGAAAACTTTGAGACTCGTTTCACAACTTCTGGAAATGCAGGTGCTGTTTCAATTTACAATGGCCTCGCTTATGTTGCGGATGGCAGTTCCGGCCTTCAGGTTGTTAACTACCGCTCCTATGATATCAACGGGGAAAGCCCCGAACTTGAGGTCACCCTGGATGACATGGATGGCGTAGTGGAGGAAGCAAAATTTCTTACTCTTCGGGCTTTTGTATTTGATGATGTACAGGTTAAAAATGTGGACTTTTTTGTGGACGGGGAAAAAGTATTTGTAGATGGAGGCTATCCTTTTGCCCATACCCTGGAAGTTCCGCTTCGCAAGGATCAAGCGACCTTACGGTTACGGGTCGTCGCCCGGGACACCGGCGGTAATGAAGCCTACTGGCCAGGACCCGGCTCTTCAGATGAACATGTTCTAGAAATTCGTGATGACTTAATCGCTCCTGAAGTGGTCACCTACATCCCAAGAGAGGGCGAGACTGTCTTCCCTTCCGATACCGTCATCACAATTTTCGATGAGCGCATGGACCCTGAGACCATTCATGTCCGTTCTGTCCGTCTCTACGTAGTGAATGAGGATAACTCCTTGTCAGCGGTTGAGCTCGAATCGGTCCAATATGATGACGCCACGCAGTCTGCCTATGCTCAACTCCCGGCAGGTATCAAGCCGGCAACTTACAGACTCATTGCCAATGAGTTAGCCACAGACCTTGCGGGCAACCCTCTTTCCTCCCCTGCACCAGAGAGAACGTTCTATGGCCCGGGTGAGCTTAAAGGAAAGCTCTGGTTTGATCTCAACCACAACACTCTCCACGACGACAACGAAGAAACTCTTTCCGATTGGACTGTTTACCTCGATTACAATAACAACGGTGAGCGCGATCCCGGGGAGCCCAATGCCACCACCGATGAATCCGGACAATACACTTTCTCCAGTCTGCTCCCCGGCGGGTATGCCGTGGCCGAAGAAGTTCCCTACGGTTGGGTCCAAACCTTTCCCAGAAACCAAAGTCTTGGCAGCGAAGAAGTTTTCACCAACACGGGCTGGGTATATGAGGGAGATAACCATGGCGGTTCCATCCTCGCCTTGGATACCCTTGGAAATGCATGGACTGCCGGAATCGTACCGGAAGGAAACTTCACCATAGGAGACACCTTCTTTGATGGCAATAATACCGAAGGAATTCTTTACATCGCCCGCATAGCCCCAACCGGACAGGTGGATCGGGTGGAAACCCTGGGTGTGCCTGATGGTAACAACACCGGAATTGCTTCCAATCTTCTATTAAAAGCCGATCAGGATGGAGGTGTTTGGCTAAGTGGAGCCTACGAGGGAAGCCTGCTTGCTGTTAATGGAGTAAGCCTAGACTCCAACAATACACCCGCCTCTTTCCTGGCACGCTTCAATCAGGACTTCAACGCCACTTATCTCAATTCCTTCCCCGAAATTTCCATTTCCTCTCTCTCCACTGATCTCGATGGTCGGCTTGCCCTAGCCGGCACATTTAATGGAGATGTATCCCTGGGTGAGCACTCCCTTAGTTCCACGGGTGGGTGGTCCGATGCCTTTATTGCCAAACTTGCCTCCACCGGCAGCGTAGCGTGGGCTCATGCTTTAGGCGGTGACACCAATGAGACTGCCGAATCCGTACTGATTGATTCCAAGGGGAACACTTGGGTGGCAGGTGACTCCGACTCCGCTAATTTTGCGGCCTCATCGAACAGCCTCGACCTCTCCGGCGATGCGGGTGGATACCTCGCTCTTTACAATGCCGAAGGTGAAAACCTTTGGGCCATTGATCCGGTCGGCGGATTGAGTGTTACAGATGACGCATCCGGTGGCTGGTTTCTGGACCAAAATGGATCCAATGATGTGGTGAAATTTGTGGATACCAATGGTACGCTTCAGGCAACTTTTTCGATCTCGGGTGCCACGGTTGGGTTATCGGATTTTCGGAGCCAAAACCTCATCGCCACAGAAGACGGGAATGCCCTGATATGCCTTAACACCCCCAGCGGTTTCATTACCATCAACGGAGAAACTGTGATGAGTGGAGTGGACAATCAAGCCACCTTGGCCAAGCTCAAGACCAATGGGCAGATAGCCTGGTCTTTACCAATCACGACAGGAAGCTCTTTTCTTTGGTCCCTCGCCCGTGGCTCAGACGAGTATTTGTGGGCATTGGGTTCGGTGAGTGGCAGT
>CBFIFQ010000050.1:0-17099 GCA_965661905.1 Opitutales bacterium | reverse complement strand
CCCAAAACCTTTGAGTTCCGCCACCTTACCTGCCTCACAGGCCAGGCGGAGACTGTCAATGGAATCAATCGCCAGCTTGTCATGCAGAACCTTGATTTTTTTCCCACCCAGCCCGGGAATATCCAGCAAGTCCATAAGACCCGCGGGTACAGACGCTACCAGTTTGTCATAAAACGCCAGCTCACCCGTGGTAAAAAGGGTCTCAATTTTCTCGGTCAATGCTTTTCCAATCCCGGGAACTTCCCCGAGTTTCCCACTCTCAATCACTTCCCCCAGGTCTTCCTCCATGGTTTGCAAGGTGCGGGCACCTGAAAAATAAGCCCTTATCTTAAAAGGGTTTTCTCCCTTGATTTCAAGCATGGTACCGATGCGGTCTAAAACTTCAGAAATATCTTTCTTATCCATCTGAAACCAGAATGATTTATTTTCGAAATAAAATCGAAGCAAAAGATCAACCAGGTCAAAACAATCATCAAAGCTGGGGAAAAAACTTCCATACTTACAAGTTTTTGAACTTGTGTATTGGCTCAGATCAAAGTTTGTAGAAATCTTGTTATATTTATCCTATTGCCTTCAACCTATTCAATTCCCCGCATGATGCCTAAACTCGCAATTCTTCTGCTTACTTTTTCTTTTCACCACATCGCTCAGGCAGTATCCCTGCCTGCGGTGATCAATTCCCACATGGTCCTGCAAAGGGATATGCCGGTTCCAATATGGGGATGGGGAGAGCCTGGTGAAAAAGTATCTGTAAGTTTTGCCGGGCAGAAAAAAGAAACCACGGTGAATGATCGTGGAGAGTGGATGGTCAAACTCGGTAAACTTAAAGCCAATGCGACTCCATCCACCTTGACCGTTCTGGGGAACAATGAAATCAAATTGGAAAATGTACTCGTCGGGGAAGTCTGGCTCTGTTCAGGGCAGTCAAATATGGAATGGCATGTCCGCCAATGTGCCAACCCCAACGAGGAAATCGCCGCGGCCAATTATCCCCACATCCGTCTTTTCGATGTACCCGGGCACACCATCCATCCCCAGCCCCAAAGAAAGGGGCAGGGAAATTGGAATGTCTGCTCCCCTGCAAGTATTCCCACGTTTAGTGCCACCGGGTATTACTTTGGGCGAAGATTGCACAAAGAACTCGGCATCCCTGTGGGGTTGATCGGTTCCAATTGGGGAGGCACCCGAATTGAGCCTTGGACCACCCTGGACGGGTTTAAATCAGTCCCCGAACTTTCGGCTCAGGCCAAGGAGGTGGCGGCCTACAACCCAAAAACCAAAGTTAATCCCCAGAAACCCAGTGCCATTTACAACTCCATGGTCCACCCCCTCACACCTTATGCCCTAAGAGGTGCGATTTGGTATCAGGGTGAGTCCAATGGCAACGAAGGCATCACCTACTATCATAAGAAGCATGCTTTGGTAAACGGTTGGCGCCAAGCCTTTCAAAATCCCAACCTCGGTTTTTACTGGGTTCAGCTCTGTAACTACCAAAAGCCAGGCACCACCCCCGGTGGGGGAGATGGCTGGGCCAAGGTCCGTGAGGCCCAGGCCCAGGCCCTTGACCTTACACACAGCGGTATGGCAGTCATTATTGACCTGGCCGATGCCCATAAGCCCCAGGACATTCACCCCAAGAACAAACAGGATGTGGGGAGTCGGCTCGCTCAATGGGCTCTTCACCAAACCTACGCAAAACAAGACCTTGTCCCATCCGGCCCTCTTTACAAGAGTCACTCCATCAAGGGTGATAAAATACACCTCTCCTTCAACCATATTGGCCGAGGCCTGATTATCGGAAAGAAAACCGGGCTGGCACCCACAGAGGAAATTAAAGATGGCACACTCAAACACTTCTCTATTGCTGGCCCGGATAAAAAATGGCACTGGGCACATGCACAGGTTGTTGGCGATCAAGTTGTGCTACATTCTCCTGAGGTCAAGAATCCGGTGGCGGCAAGGTATGCCTTCACCATGAATCCCGCCGATGCCAACCTCTACAACAAAGATGGTCTCCCCGCCGGACCTTTCCGTACCGACAGCTGGTAGAAAACAGCTCTGCAACTTACATATTTGTAGAGCTACACGGCTAAGCCGGGCAACCCAGTCATTGGCAAATTACGATGATCCGGCTGGATGCCAGCCTGCCCGATAACAAAGGCAAAGTAAACCGGCACCTAACACTAGGTGAGCGGTTTGTGACCAGGGCGGCAGTCCTGTGTAGGCCAGAACCACGCCAAGTACAACCTGCCCCACCACTGCAGCAAGAATCCACGCAGGCAAACGGCTCGACTCTCTTCGCTGGCGGGCCACAACCAAAATAAAAACACTAACCGCGAGGACCAGCAAAGAAAGCGGCCGGTGCACATGGTCCACCCAACCGGCATAATCCAACCAGTTTTCCCGGGCTATACCTGCGGGTTCCTTGGTGAACTCATCCACTTTTTCCCTTACCTGAGTCCCGAGAATAACCTGTAAAATAACCAAAGCATAGAGAAACTTTGCACCAGGCAGGTTACAACCCGTGCGTGCGGAAGAGGACCATGCCTGTAAACTTATCAGCAAAGAAAGCAGAATCATCGCGAGCAACATATGCAGGGTGATTATTCCCGGCATCAACTCACTCTCCACCACCACCGAACCAAGCCACCCCTGAAACACAACCAGAAGCAGGGCCGCCAGTGAACCGTAAAACAACCGAGGGGCAACCTTACGCAAAGGAAATGACACGATAAAAGTGGCAATGATACAAAATCCGATAATCACCCCAAGCACCCTGTTTACATACTCAATCCACATTTTGGTGTAATCAAATTTGCTCAGGTATTGCTTACGACCGAGCTTATCGAGGTAGAAAGCATCCCCCTCTTTATCCAACTGCGACGGAATATCGCTAAGCTCGGTTGGTGGCAACCAACAGCCCCAGCAGGTCGGCCAGTCCGGACAACCCAGGCCGGCTCCCGTAGCCCGGACCAGTCCACCGGCCACCACCAGGCCAAGGGTCGCCCAAAAGGTAAGAGTGACAACTTTGTAAAAACGATTCATTAGAATTCAGACATATCCCTGATCCTTACAGGGGGCAAAGGCATTCAGGGATTTCCATTCTATAATTCGAAAATACCTATTTGCCCAGGCAGAAAGAGGCAAGAGCGATTGCTTGCCCGGACTGCTTACCATCCGCGAAGGGCAGACCGAAAATTTTGACATATTTCTTTTGCCAAAATTCCAGTTTGCGCGAACCTGTGATTCTTTTTCATGCTCACCCTCTCCAACCTAAGTAAGCAATACGGACCGAAAATTCTTTTTCGGGAGATTTCCCTACGCATGATACGGGGAGAAAAAATGGGGCTTGTCGGGGCCAACGGTGCGGGAAAAACCACCCTTTTCTCCATCCTGCTTGGTGAAGTGGAGCCTGATGAGGGTAAGATAGAGTGGGAACGGGGAACCCGCATCGGTTACCTCCCCCAGGAAAGTGCCCCCACCGGGGACGAAACCGTCCTCGAACTTGCCACGGCCATCACCGGTGAACTCGCACAGGCTCTTAAATTGTTACGGGAACAACCCGACCCGGACAGCCCGGAAAGATTGAAAGCTCAGGAAACATTTGCCGAACATGAAGGTTTTAATTTGGAAGCCAAAGCCAAGAAGATCCTCACCGGACTCGCCTTCCACCAGGAAGATTTTCATAAACCTGTCCATTCGTTAAGCGGAGGCTGGATCATGCGGGCCCACCTCGCCCGCCTTCTGGTTATGGAGCCCGACCTTCTCATGCTCGACGAGCCCACCAATCACCTCGACCTGGAGACCCTCGGTTGGTTTCAGTCACAGGTGCAGAAATTTTCCGGTTCCGTTCTCACGATCTCCCACGACCGGGCTTTTCTCAATGCCACCTGTACCGCCATCCTTGGCATCAGTAACCGAAAAATTCACCGCTACCCCGGAAACTTTGACAGCTTTCTTATTCAGAAGAAAGAACGGGAAGCCCAGCACCTGGCAGCCTACCGAAACCAGCAAAGGGAAATTGCCCACCACGAAGACTTCATCCGTCGCTTTCGGGCCAAAGCCTCCAAGGCTTCCCAGGCCCAGGCACGGATTAAAACCCTTGAAAAAATGGAAAGGCTCGACCCGCCCGAGGAAGCCGACGCCACCATTGCATTTAAATTTCCACAACCGCCCCGAAGCGGTCAACGGGTGGCCACCCTTCTGGGCATTCGCCAGGCCTATGGTGATCATGTGGTCTACACCGACTTGAACCTCGAAGTTGAAAAACAGGAACGAATCGCCCTCGTCGGCCCCAACGGCGCCGGGAAATCTACCCTTCTCAAAATCCTTTCGGATTTGGTACCGATTCAGGAGGGGAACCGGGAACTCGGTCACAATGTATCCGTGGGTTACTTTTCCCAGCAACGGGTCGAGGTGCTTGACCTGGAAAGGTCGGTCATTGATGAAGCCATGGAACAGACCGATCAATCCGTTCACGAACAGGATGCCCGCACCCTGCTTGGTGCCTTCCTCTTCCGGGGAGATGATGTGTTCAAGAAAGTAAAAGTCCTGAGTGGAGGAGAAAAAAGCCGGCTCGCCCTGGTCAAACTTCTGCTCTCCCCCCCCAACTTTCTTCTCCTCGATGAACCCACCACTCACCTCGACATGGCAAGTATAGATGCGGTTATCCAAGCCCTCAGGGATTACACCGGCACCCTCATTTTTGTCAGCCATGACCTTCACTTTATCCGGGCACTGGGCAAACGCACTATCCGTATCGAATCGGGAAAAATCACCAACTTCGCCGGAGATTATGATTACTACCTTTGGAAGTCAGGGTCTGCCTCTGCCCAGACCGGACTGATCGAAGGCCTGCGCAATGCCCGGCCAGAACAAAACAATCCGGCTGAAAGCGGAGGCAAAGTACTCAGTGCCAAAGAAAAACGCCGTCAGCGGTCCCAGGAAAGAGAGAAAAAGAAAGCGGAGCGGGGCAAACTGGAAGATAAAGTACGCCGTTTGGAAAAAGAAATCGTGCAGCTTGAGGAGGAACAAAACCTCTGTAATGAGGAGCTGGCCAACCCGGATTCCTACAATAATCCCGACAAAGCCAAAGAACTTAATACCCAGGCCGCCCGGCTTGCCCGTAATCTCCAACAGCGCAATTACGAGTGGGAGATTGAAACCGAAAAATTACTCTCCCTTCAAGAGTTATAAACCCCCTTTCCCACAAAAAAAGGGGGACGCCGCAAAACGCCCCCCTTTAAGGAATTTACTCTTATCCGTTCCCTATCCCTTTCGGTTCAGAACAGACATCACAATGAGCAAGGCCACAATACTGGCCAAGCTTGCACCCGCTCCAATGAAGGAGTTCACCACGCTTGTGATATTTCCGATGATGTCAATGCCACCACCACCTGCACCGAACACAACCTGGACTACTACAAGTAGACCGATCGCACCGATCAGGATTTCTGTAAGGCCGCCAATGGCGTCCTTGAGTTTACTGGCTACGTTATCCATTTTTTTATCCCCCCACTTTTACTTAGGTTTGTTTCAGTATTTCAGTATCTACCAAGGAAGAAACGCTTCACTTAGTTCTCTGAAAAATCGCCAAGATCAACAAGATCGCGATCAAACCGACAAAGCCATTCTGGCCACCGATCTGATTTACAATCTGTGTAATATTCGCCACCACACTACCTCCAAAGATAGCACCGGTACCGAACACAATTTCCACGATTACACCCAATGCGATTAAACCAATCCCAATCTGGGAAGTCAGCTTGATCCACTCATGCAACTGCGAGATCATATCTTTCATATAATTACCTCTCTGTTGAGTTTTGGAGCCAAGGGGGCCCCGTTCCGGCAATCCGAAACTATCCAAAGAGCATCCACCATCCTTGACATCACCTAATTTAAGATGAGAGCAACTACTACCCCTTGTGTCAATCCCTTATAATAAATAGTTTTAATTATAATAATGAATTAAATTCATCTCAAATAAACGGGAAGGAATGGAGGATCCTCAGGTTCATGGAAGAACAGGTAACCCCCTCCTGCTTTCACATCCCGAGAGTATCACTCCTCGGACGGTTTAAAACGATATGAACCCCTTGGCTAAATGACCCGCTTACCGAGCCCGGGCAATTTCCAGAAGTTCCTGCAATCGGCGAATATCGGTACAGGAAGTTTTGGCGATAAAGCCTCGGTTATGGGTAAAGTGAACATCCGGCTCCTCGGCCAATTGACTAAAGTCCAAGGCAGGGCTGTCGTTATACCGACGCATACCATATCCTTTTCCCCGACTGTCCGGGTAGACCATGGCAACGACTTCTTCTTCCAAACCCAGTTCCTTAACCCGCCAGGCAAGCCCACCTGATGCATCCTCAATCAAAGGGTCGGTCCGGGGAACGAAGGCTATTTTTTTCCGACCCTTCTCATTCCCCAGTTCCCAGACTTCCTCGACTTTAGCCACTGCATCCATCCGCCTGCGTAAGCCGGTCACATAATCAACCAAATCCATGCCTATCATTTTCATCATCTCCCACACCGGTTCCCCGGCATGGTGCTCACTTTGCCTGGCAAAGGCTTTAAAAAGGGTGACATCCAGCGGGGAATTTAATTTGGCCATGGCATCGCGATCCACTCCGAGCCAGTCCGCGGTATCATTGGGGCCGCGGCAGTCAAACCATTCGGCGGTCTCCAGCCAGGCGCAAAACTCTTTGGCATCCTCGTAAATCCCCAGGTTTTGCAAAACCAGGGACAGGGCACAACTGGGGTCCGCATCCCGGGGAAATTGGTGGTGGTCAAAATTATTAAGTTTCGGCTGGTGCTGGTGCCCAATGTCGACCACGGCAACCTCAGGGTTTTCAAGCTCAGCCTCAGTCGGGTCTCTTCTGAAGATAGAAACCGCATGCTGAGACAGTAACACCGCACAGGCAAGAAAGTCATCTTTGTGAGCTCCGCCGGGGTGAGTAATGATGGTGTGTATCATGCCTGACTACGGTGAACACCGAGAGCAATACGTCGATTGAAAAAATGGTCATTTGATGGATCTCCTTGTATCCCCCTCCCTTTTTCCCTATGGTCAACCCTTTGTGCTTTTTGGGAACGGGTGTTGAAAACTTCCATATTTGCACCCGCCTCGTTCACTTCAACCTTACCATACCGTGTTTAAACTTATCTATCGAAAATTTGGCAACCGCTTGCATACCAAGGACGACCTCCTGTCGGGCCTGACTGTGGCCCTTGCCCTGGTGCCTGAAGCCGTGGCCTTCGCCATCATTGCCGGTGTCTCCCCCATCATCGGTCTCTATGCAGCCTTTATGATTTGCTTAATAACCGCAGTCCTCGGCGGCCGCCCGGGTATGATATCCGGTGCCACCGGTGCCCTCGCGGTGATCATGGTATCCCTGGTCATTCTCGGAAATGAGCGGGGGGAAGCCCTTGGGCTTGGTCCGGATATGGGAGTCCAGTACTTGTTTGCCGCGGTTATACTGATGGGTGTCATTCAGATCGGATGTGGCTGCCTCAAGCTTGGCCGCTTTGTCCGCCTTATCCCTCAACCTGTTATGTTTGGCTTTGTAAACGGTCTGGCCATTGTTATTTTTGAAGCCCAATTCCCCATGTTCACCGAAAGCCCAACCACCCCCGGCTCGGCCTGGTTGCAGGGCAATGACCTCTGGCTAATGAGCGGCTTGATCGCGATCACCATGGCCATCATTTTTATCCTGCCCAAATTCACCACCCAATTCCCCTCCTCCCTTGCGGCAATTGGGACCGTTACCCTCATCGTCATCGGTCTCGACCTCGACACCTTGGTGGTTCGGGATATGGCGGCAATTGGAGGCAGCCTGCCCAGCCTGGTCTCCTTTTCCATTCCCTTTGACTGGAACACCCTGGTCTTTATTGCTCCCTTTTCCTTTATCCTTGCCGCGGTCGGCCTCATTGAATCCCTCATGACGCTCACCCTGATTGATGAGCTCACCGAGACCCGGGGAAACAGTACCCGGGAATGCCTTGGGCAGGGGGTGGCCAATGTAGTCACCGGTTTTTTTGGAGGCATGGGGGGCTGTGCCATGATCGGGCAAAGTATCATTAATATCCGCTCCGGCGGTCGCGGACGCCTCTCCGGCATCGCCGCCGGTCTCTTCCTGCTTGCCTTCATTCTTTTTGCCAGTTCCCTCATAGAAAAAATTCCCTTGGCCGCCCTCACCGGTGTCATGTTCATGGTGGTGATTGGGACCTTTGAGTGGTCAAGTTTCCGTATCCTCCGGAAGATTCCCAAGATGGATGCTTTTGTCATCATCCTGGTTTCCGGCATCACCGTCATTTCCCACAACCTCGCCCTCGCCGTCATCACCGGGGTCATTGTCTCCGCCCTCGGCTTTGCCTGGGAATCCGCCAAGCACATCCACAAAGAGTCTGAAGTCCGCAAGGATGGCACCAAGGTTTACTACCTGCACGGCCCTTTATTTTTTGGGTCTGTCACCGATTTCAACCTGGGCTTTTCTCCCGCGGATGACCCGGATGCTGTGGTAGTGGACATGAAAGACTCAAGAGTCTGGGACCACTCAGGGCTGGAAGCAATCCACAAGCTCGGAGAGCGCTATCACAAAGTCGGAAAGACGGTAAAGCTCCAGCACATCAGCCCCAATTGCCGGAGCTTACTCAAAAAAGCCGGCACCATGGTGGACATCACTGTCCTGCCCGATGACCCAAGCTATCAGGTGGCCAATCTTTAAAGATCAGCGAGTTCCCGGATTCCATAAGATATGCGTGCCTGATTTCCCGGGCACCACGATGTCCTTCCACCCATCTCCGTTCAGGTCCGCCACCCGGATTTGCAGGCCGGTTCCGGCCTGGCCCCGGTGCAAAACTTCCTTGGTAAAGGAAACGGTGCCGTCTTTTTTCGGGATGGGAGTGTAACGAACCAGGACAACCTCGTCCTCCGCCCCCCGGTCTCTCCCGCTATGAGCATAATATCTTTTCCCGCTGATAATCTCAGGCCTACCGTCGTTATCTAAGTCCTCCCAGACCAGGGCATGCATCTGGCTGATTTCCCTGTCAATTACATGGTGCTTCCAGCGGGTACGCCCATCTTTTTCAGGTGCAAGCTGCTCATACCAATAGATGCCATAATTGTGCCCATCCCCCCAGATCAGGTCATTTCGGCTGTCCCCGTTTAGGTCGAGCACCAAGATCGGGCAACTGGCAAAAGGCAGGGTGAAATCCTTCCTCCACTTCCAAACTTGCCCCCATGGGTTTTCCGATGGCCGTTCATACCAGCCCTGCATGAATACGATATCATCAAGCCCGTCCCCATTGATATCGCCAAACCCCTGCCCATGCCCATTTCCGGACTCCGAAACCACATGCTTGCTCATGCCCTCCATCCCCTTCTCCCCTTTGAACTGCCAGACCAGCATGGGGTTTTTATTATTCCAGCTGTTGACTATGAAGTCGGGCCTGCCATCCCCGGTAAAGTCCTTAAAAAAACTGATTTCATTGTGCTGATACCCGGTATCGATCAGCACATATTGCTTCCATGGCTTCGGGCTTTGCTTACGGATATCTCCCGGGTTTTCAAACCACAACACTTCCGGTTTGGTAAACTGTCCTGCAATCACATCCAGGTCACCATCCCCATCCACATCCCAGATAAAATCACCATTGTCCTGCATGTAATCTTTCCCAAATGCTTCAATGCTTCGAAATTTCACGGGCACCCAGCCCGGGTTTAGAAAGTAGTGCTCGCCCGCGACCACATCGGGCTTTCCGTCGCCGTCGATATCCCCGACTGCACAGGATTCAATCTTGTCCTTGTACAATGGTTGAGCCTCAAAGCGTAAGGCGGCTGAAACCAGAAGGGGCAGGCAGGCAAATAAGGAAAAAAATATTTTCATCGTGGAAGAAACTTACCCGGAATTACCCCCATATGTCTCCCTCAAAATTTCCTCAGCCTAGCAGGAAGACACTGTGGTGGGGGGGCCGTTTGTAATTTTCCTTGATTAATTCTGTAAATCTTTACTGAATCCTCTCCTTTTACAACTGAGCTTATCCACCCCAAACGGAATTTTAAAAACCATGGAAATCAAAAATAAATCCAAAGTCAAAATCGGGGTTGTCCCCACCCACCTTATGTTTGTCGGTGCCCTCGCACCTGATGAGTCCGGCAAGCTTCCCCGCACCCGTTCCGGCGATCTCAAGATTGTATCCGGCATGCGTCTGCTCTGCCGCACATCCCCGGTAAAGCTAGACACCGTGCAGGTCACCCTTTTCCCCGGCACCGACCCCAAAGACTTGCAGGATATGTTTAAGGGTCTTAAATCCCTCAAGCTTGAAGTCCACCTGATCATGATGGTCGGCGGTGCTAACCCCCTCAACCCTAAGGATGAGGATGCCGTGGTGGATATGCTCAACTCCGGGCTCGCGGTGGCCAAAAAGTATAAAGTTAAACATGTGTCTTCCACCTCTTTCGAGGAATGGCTCTCCGGCAAAAAACTCAAAGGAAAAGCCTTTGATAATGCAGTCCAGCAGGTGATCAAGCTTCATGCCCGTTGCTACAAAGAGTCTGCACTCGATAAAAGCTCCGTCGAAGCCTGGCACCTGGAATTCCTCCGCGGGGTTGAATTTCAGAATTTCACCAACGCCGCCAAAGCGGCCAAGGTGGTTAACGGGATCAACAAGAAGATCAGAAAGAAATTTTTCAAGGTCATGATTGATGCCGCCCACTGCGGAGACTCCGACCTGTCCCTTGCCGAAAATGAAAAAGTCATCAAGGACCTCGCCAAGACGGACGCTCTTGGTATCTTTCACGCCTCGGCCAAAACCACCCGGGGCTGCCTCTCCACCGATGACGGGTGGATTGCCGCCCTGCTTGCCGCCTATGCCCCCACCGGTAAGTTAAAGCATGTCTTTGTGGAACTCTTTCACCATGAAGACCCGGCCCTGGCCCCCTTGCGTAAAGCAGTCAAAGGGCACGGCGTGGACACCACAGACGGACGAACCTACAACAAGACCGTTACCGATGGGGTCATCGATGTGGCCCACCGTCTCAACAACCTGGCAGCCCGCAAATTGATCAAGGCCTAAAACCGCCTCCTTCTTCAACCGGAAAAGGGGCCCCGGGGTTGCCCTATTATTGCCAAATCAAAATGATTTCATTTCGGTAATCACCCACCCTTTTGCACCCATTTCTATGATCAATCGAAGACAATTTGTAAGCGGCTGTGCACTAGGCCTGGCCGGCTCCCTCATCCCGATTTCAATGCAGGCCAAAACCAAGATATCCCCTGCCTACCACCGGGGGAAGGGCTATGATCACCAAAAGCCCCATTTCCCTAATGGTTCCCGCCTTCTCTTCCAGGGAGACTCCATTACCGACATGAATTGGGGAAGAAACCAAAGTGACCGCAACCACTACCTCGGGCACAGTTATGTCTTTCTGCTCGCGGCCCGTCTGGGCACGGATATGCCCGAATCCGGCCTCGAATTCTTCAACCGGGGAAAAAGCGGGAATAAGGTATCGGATCTCAAAAAACGCTGGCAAACCGATGCCCTGGATATGAAACCTGATCTGTTAAGCGTACTGGTTGGCACCAATGATGTCGGCGTTGGCTTCCGCCACCCCTCCAGGAAAGTCACCCCGGAAATGTTTGAACGGGACTATCGTCACATTCTCCAGGCCAGCCGGAAAGTCAACCCTGCCCTGCGACTCGTGCTCCTGGATCCCTTTGTGCTTCCCACCGGGCCCCTGCAAAACCCCACAGCCTACAAGGCTCGCCGCCGGGAAACTGACCAGTTAAGACAGGTGGTTAGCCGTCTGGCCCAGGATTTTAAGGCTGCTCACCTCCCCACTCAGGATATCTTTGACCAAGCCAGCGAGACAGCCGACCCAAAAAACTGGATCTGGGACGGGGTACACCCGCTCCCTCCCGGTCATGAGTTGATTGCCCGCCACTGGCTCGACCTGGTCAGCAGTAAATGGCCCATGCCTTCCTGATACACCCCCCTGCCAAACTTTTTTTTGGGCGGTTTTCCCTGCCACTGCCCAACCTTTGATGATTCAGGGGAAGACTCATGCAGGCCGGGGCATATGAACCTCCCCTTTTTAATTATTTCCCCTTCTTAATTTGCCTGCGTAAAAATTACTAATATTGAGTTAAAATATGATTAAAAAACTATCCATCCTTCTACTGGCTAGCCTAGCCGCATCCCTTCACGCCGCCCAGAAAGTCACCATCACCGGGAATGACACAATGCAATTCGATACCAAAGAATTCACGGTAAAGGCCGGGGAAGAAGTAGAACTAGAATTTAAAAATGTGGGAAAACTTCCCAAGATCGCCATGGGGCACAACCTGGTCATCCTCAAACAGGGGATTAGCTCCCTCAAATTTGGGCAGAAGATCATGGGTATGGGTGCGAGTGCAACCAACCCCCTCCCCGATGCCAGCAAAGAAGATGTTTTGGCCGCCACCAAACTCTTAGGCCCCGGTGAATCCGAGACCATCACCTTCACGGTTGATGAGCCGGGCGACTACCAGTTTGTTTGCACCTTTCCCGGTCACTTTGCCATGATGCGAGGTATCATGGTGGTGAAATAAAGTTTTTCTTCCCGCCTTCATTGGACTTTCCATCGGGTTGTTTCTGCTGAAACGAATGTTCTTTCCGGTGGTAGCAACCAAGCGTAAGATTATTGTGTGCCCATAAATCGTTTCGTTTGGCCTATCTCCGCCTCGACCCGAAACTTCCCTCGTCTTCATTACTGGCTTTTTTGAAAACCAACACGGAAGCCGATATTGCCGCTAAGGTAGCTCCGGGTGTTACTGTTGTACTTAGCCGAACGCAGGTATCTATGGTCGGAGCTCCGAGAACCACCCCGCTAGACCCGATTCGCCCCAGAAGCTGGTCCGGTGCGGTTGATCGTGGGATGATCAGAAGGGCACACGGAGTACCAGTCTGCCGTCCACTGCCACACATTGCCGTGCATATCGAAAAAACCCCACGAGCGGTCAGCACCCAAAGGGTATACACCCGAGCGTGGGAATTGTCAGCGATGCCTATGAAAAGGCAGGAGAAGGTAAGCCGGCGAACAGAGACTCCATCTTGTCCAAAACAAAGAAAGCCGGTTTGTTAAAAAATCAGAACTCGGACTCGGTCCAGGGGGCTACCCGGGCTGATTCCGTTTTCCGATAACGGGCAATATCCTTAGGCAAGACCGCTTCTGATCGGTTCCCCCATGCATTGCGAACATAGGTGAGGATGGATGCAAGCTGCTCATCCTTCATGAAGCCATGGGCCGGCATCACCGGAGGCACTCCGGTTATTTCCTTGCCGTTCACCTTAATGGGGCCCATCAGCCCATGCACTGCCACCCCAATCAGGCGCCGGGCATCCCCGGTGACCCAGTCACTGTTGGCCAGGGTGGGTGCCATGTTGGGCAAGCCTTTGCCGTCGGCCTGGTGGCAGGCACCGCAGCTGACATTGTACTGATCCCTTCCCTTGCGGTAGAGGCTCAAAAGCTCACTGTCTTTTACCAACCAATCCGCTTCCTTGTCTTGATAGGACTGGATAACCCTGGAAGGGTAACCGGACTTGGCGGTCAGAGCGGCATAGGAGGTGTAGGCCGTGGGAAAATCTTTGTTCTGCGAGACTTTCTCTGCCAGACCTTTAAATTCATCCGGGAAAAAAGCACCGACCCCCTTGGATTCACCGGCCAACCGGAGCCCGGTCATGCTGATAAACCAATGAGGGTCCTGGATGGCCTGCTCAATGGTGGACTCTTCCAACTTTTCCAGACCGGCCAGTACCCAAAGGGCATGCACCCGGGCCTGGGGCATGGCTTTTGCATCCTCTGCCAGTTCAGTGATGGCAGGAGCCAATTCCAAACGGTTTCCTTCAACCATTCTTTTCTGGGAACGCAAACGCCACCAAAGATAAGGGTGAGACAAACCGGAAACTAAATCCTGGGGGGGAGGGACGGGCTGGTGGTTCTCGGGGATGATCCGGTATATCCGTCCGAGACCAATGGGTTTATCCAAACCGCGTTCAGCGGACTGCCTGCGCAGATAGGAGGTGAGAAATCGTTTGTGTTGGATTACACCCCGGTAAAAGTCGACCACATAAAGGCACCCATCGGGACCGATGGATGCATTGACCGGGCGAAAACGCTCATCGGTGCTGGCGAGAAACTCACGCTTTTCCCAGATGGCATCCGGGTATAATTTATGAACATAATGGTCGGCTTGAGGGAAAGATTTGGCGGGAACAAAGGCACCGACGGTGTTGGTCCCGGGAGACATCGAGAAAATCGCACCCTCCCAGGCATCCCCATAGGCGCCATGGCTGTGCACGGCAAGGCCACTGATGGTGGTGACCCGGGCCACCCGGCCATCCTCGAGGATGTGACCGGGGCGGTAATTGCGGTTGAGGGCAGTATTGGGACGGATGGCAAAGACCTGCTTGGTTGGTGCCCGGGCCTTGGTCCCCTGACGGGGCCATTGGTGGTCATAGATCTCCCAGTCCGCTTCAAACCACACACTGTTAGAATTGTAATAAAGCCGGCCGTAAGCATCGGTGGCCATGCCCCACTGCCCTCGGGCGGTGGCGGGCTGCTCGATCAGGGTACCCTGGCGCCAGGCAAGTTTGCGGGTCGACTTTGAATTGTACATCCAATTGTCCAGGGCGAAATGCAGCCCATTTTCCGCATGTTCGATATTGTCATGGGCAGTGGTGGCAAAATCGAGCAGTTTTTCTTTTTGATCGCACCGCAAATCCCCGTCTATGTCACGGCATAGCCAAAGGGCACCCGATTCCACGACCAGAACACCTCCGTCAATAAAAGCAAGACTGCGGACATTGACCATGTCTTCCAAAAAGGGGGTGGCCTTATCCATCTTGCCGTCCTGGTCGGTATCCTCCAACACCATGACCCGGCTGATGGGCTGGTTTTCACCAGAGCCGTCGAGGTTCATCATGTAGGAACGCAACTCCCCCACCCACATCCGGCCCTGGTCATCCCAATCCACAAATACCGGGTCTTTCACAAAGGGTTCGGAAGCCACCAATTCCACTTTGAAACCGGGTGCCACTTTAAACCTGGCCAGCGAATCCTCCGCCGAATAAACCGGCACGACACCAGGGGACCACTTCTTCCAGTTTAGGGAGGAGAGCAGGTCTTTCTCTTTCTCCTTCTGATCTCCCTGCTGTCCAGGAAGCATGGAAAAGGAGGCCACAAATAAAAGGACGGTCCGACAAATCGACTGGGTAAACATTTTCATAACTATAGAGCCATCGTGAAGAGATGCAAATGCATCAAATGATTGATTACTACAATAGCTTTACAGCTGTAAACCTTTTTCTCAAACAGGCCCCGCCTGCGTCCGGTCAGACATCGACCCACTTTCTTTGTTCAGAGGATTGAAGACCGAGCTCTGCCAGCTCCACTCCCCGGGCACCCGAGCGGAGGTCATATGGGAATGGTTCACCGAGGGCCACATGACGGAGAAAGAGCTCCCATTGTATTTTAAAGGCATTGTCATAAGTGGTGGCATCCGGCATTTCCGCCCACCCCTCATAAAAATTAATCGCTTGCTCCATATCCGGGTTCCATACCGGTTTGGGGGTGACCCCAAGCCCCTGGGTTCTGCATCCGCGGAGGTTGACCACCGCCGAGCCCCTACTTCCATCCACCTGCATCACAAATAGATCATCCCGCCGGACCCGTACGGTCCAGGAACTATTGAACTGGCAAATGATCCCGTTTTCCAACTTCATGGTGGCATAGCAGGCATCATCCGCAGTACATGGGTAGGGCTTGCCATGTTCATCAACCCGCTCCTGAACATGGGTGGCGGCATGACAGGATATACTTTTGATAGGGCCAAACACATCATCGACCAGGTAACGCCAATGACAGAGCATATCGATCATGATTCCCCCGCCATCCTCCTTGCGGTAGTTCCAGCTGGGACGCTGGGCAGGTTGATCCTCATCGTGCCCGGAAAACACCCAATAGCCGAATTCCCCGCGAACCGATAAAATCTCCCCGAAAAAGCCCTGCCTGATCAAAGTCTTCAATTTACGTATGCCAGGCAGCCAGAGTTTATCCTGAACCGCCCCGTTTTTGACTCCCGCCTCTTCACATAGCCAGGCCAAACGCAGGGCCTCATCGGTGGTCAACGCCGTGGGCTTTTCACAGTAAACCGCTTTACCCGCCTTCGCGGCCATTTCCACAAAGCGGGAACGGTGAAGGGTAGAACTGGCATCGAAAAAGATTTGGTTTACGGGATCGACCAAGGCTTCGTCGAGCTTGGTGGTGAAACGTTTGACCCCGGTTCTATCTGCCAGGGCCCTGAGCTTATTTTCATTTCGACCGGTGAGGATCGGGTCCACGGTGATGACTTCATCCGGGGAGACCTGTACCCCGCCCTGATCGCGAATGGCACAGATGGAGCGGATCAGGTGTTGGTTGGTTCCCATGCGTCCAGTGACGCCATTCATAATAATTCCAAGTTTGTGTTCTTTTATCATTCCTCAGGTGTGGTTTAGGTAGGTGTATTTAATCTCTTGTAAAAATTCACGGGGTGGCTTGGCCCACCAGCGGTTGGAGAAAACCTCCACCTCGATCATGCCGGAAAATCCGTTTCGCTCGACCATCGACCGGATACCCCGCAGGTCAATGCAGCCCTCGCCCATCAGCCCACGGTCATTAAGTAAATCAGTGGTGGGGGTCATCCAGTCACAGACATGATAGGCAAAAAGACGATTGGCTTCTGCGGTGCGCTTGGTCTGGGCTTCCAAGTCGGGATCCCACCAAAGGTGATAGACATCGTAGGCGATCCCCACCAGAGGATGATTCAATTCGTCGCACAGGTCGTTGGCGGTGGCCAGAGTATTGATCGCAGAACGGTCAGCCGCGTACATCGGGTGTAGGGGCTCGATGGCAAGCCTGACTCCCAGCGATTCCGCAAGAGGCAAGGTGGCGGCAATGCCCTCGGTAATCTGCTTTCGGGATTCAGAAAGGGATTGCCCGGGGACGGCTCCGCAAACCAAAACAACCAGGGGGGCCCCAAGCACAGCCGCATCTTCTATGGCTCGCTTATTATCCT
>CBFIFQ010000049.1:10093-17386 GCA_965661905.1 Opitutales bacterium | reverse complement strand
AATGTTTTCAATCATGCCAAAGCGCCCGGCAGAGTTTTCACTGTATCCATCGTCCAAGAATCTTCTTTTGTATTTTTTCGGTGCAATCATCGGACCGTGTGGAGCATTGAGCGAAATGTAGGCGAAGTAGGGCTCCTTCGCATCTATCCTGTCCTTCATCCAAGCAAGTCCTGCACGAAAGAATAGATCGGTGCAGAATCCTTGGGTTTGTACGATCTCTTCGTTGTGCAGAAGGACATTGTCGAAGTAGCACTCTTCTGCGTTTACAGGGAAATCTCCCCACCCGGCTTGCCCAATCCCGCCGGCTCCATGAATAAGCATTTCATCAAATCCACGGGCATTCGGCAGGTATTCCTTGGCATCTCCCAAATGCCATTTTCCAAAAATCCCCGTTTTATAGCCTGCTTTTTGTAATGCCTGTGGAAAAGTGACCACATCGAGTGCCAAATGATCCCGGTGTCGAATCGTATGTGAAATGCCTACCTCAAAGGGCGAACGGCCGCTCATCAGGGCACCCCGGGTGGGGGAGCAGGTAGGGCTGACATGAAAGTCATCAAACCGTGTGCTCTTTGCCCAGAGGGCGTCCAGGTGGGGGGTGCGAATCCGGTCATTACCCATGCAGGAGAGATCACCTTTACCCTGATCATCGGTTAAAATGAAGAGAATATTGGGGCGACTGCCTGCGAGTTTCAGAGGTTGAGCTGCGTGAAGGACTTCGGTCATCAACGAGCTGAGGGTAATGAATAAAAGGGCTGTAGTTTTCATGATCCAGAAATCTTGTATGATTGAGCTCAGCGAATCAAAGAAAACTTTGTCCTAAACTTAAAATTTTAATGCTAGGCTGCGTGCCTAAATGTATGGGTTGGTTCTATCACGGATGCTTTGCATGCAGAATAAGGTTCAAAGATAATTCCGGTTTCTTGAAAACAAAGATGAAAAGGTGCCTTTTCATTTTTGCATAATCCTTAGTACCGGAGAGTGTAGAAAAAGAAACATAGTATGCATTCTTGTTTACTGAAAAATTTCCCCTAACGGAAGAAAACCTGAAGGTTACCACTTTATGAGAGCTGAAAACCAAGGGGCTCTAGCTTTTAAGGTCTCAGTCCCTGATGCTAAAGGGAAATTTTATGTGAAATGATAATTTTAATAACAGTAAATATACAGGATCAATTATTCAATTGTTCAGGACCAACCAACCGTTGAAGTCTATGGTGCGATCAAGCTTCCTGAGCTAAAGTCTGCTCTGTGTCCAATATGATTGGAAGATGATCAGCTTCATGATTATCTAACATGTTTTAAATCTTAAGCAGAAGCATTAAAAGAATGAAGTTCTCAAATTTTGGAAGTCGGTTTGCGGGTGATATCGGCATCGGTGAATTGATGGATGACTTGGGCGAGGCCCTGGATTCTGATTCCGCACCCTTGATGCTGGGCGGTGGAAACCCAGCCCATATTCCAGGAATTCAAGCTTTGTTACGGGCTAGGATGCAAGATATCCTTTCCAATGGGCTGGAATTTGAACAGGTCATTGGGAATTACGACACCCCTCAGGGAGCCAAAGCTTTTACAGGTGCATTGGCTGAATTGTTTCGTGCTGAATTCAGGTGGAATATTCGATCTGAAAACATTGCCCTGACCAACGGCAGTCAAAATGCTTTCTTTTCTCTGTTTAATTTATTCGCTGGAAAGTTTGAAGGAGGTCAAACCAAGCAGATTCTTTTGCCATTGGCTCCTGAATATATTGGTTATTCTGAAGTGGGTCTGGAACCTGGTTTTTTTCTTACCCATCGACCTGGCATAGATTTGCTGGAAGACGGATTTTTTAAATACCGCGTAGATTTTGATCGTTTGAAGATGGAGAATAGTGTGGGTGCTGTCTGTTTTTCCAGGCCAACGAACCCAACAGGTAATGTGGTTACAGATGAAGAGGTGTCTCGTTTGCGTGAACTCGCAAACAGTCAGGGGATTCCCCTTATCATAGACAATGCCTATGGTACCCCTTTTCCCAATATTATTTACTCCAGTGCCCAGCCGGTTTGGGATGAAAATATTGTGCTCTGCCTAAGCTTATCCAAGTTTGGCTTGCCGAGTTTGCGTACTGGTATCGTTATCGCCCGTAAGGAAATTATCCAGGCTGTTTCAAGGATGACCTCTGTTTTTAGCCTTGCTCCTGGTAGTCTTGGGCCTGCCCTTGCCTTAGACTTGGTGAAGACTGGAGAAATTACTCGGGTGAGTAATGAAGTAGTTAGACCTTATTATGAAGAAAAAGCCAAAAGGGCTGTGGCCCAACTTCAAGAAGAAATAGGTCGGCATGTGCCGATGAGAATTCATAAGCCTGAAGGTGCCTTGTTTTTATGGCTTTGGTTTGAAGGTTTGCCCATAAGTAGCCAGGCATTGTACCAAAGGCTTAAGGCAAAAGGTGTCCTCGTGGTATCCGGGCATTATTTTTTCCCAGGTATGGAAGGTGAAAAATGGAATCATAAAAATCAGTGCATTCGGGTTACCTATGCTCAGGATGAAGAGACTGTTAGCCAGGGGATTCGGTTAATTGCGGAAGAAGTTAGAAAGGTTTTTTCAAAATGAAAATTTATTACATGTTTTTTGTGATCTTGGGCAATCTTACAGGTCGGAGGCGGGATAGCATGGTTGCTGTGGGCAATCTATCAAAGGAAGATTGAAAGGGTGTTGAGTTTAATGCAGGAGGCTATGAATTAAAAATCGAGCGACTAATCTTTAATCAGGGCCAAGATGCTTGTACTTCCTGAAAACAAGGTGAATAAAATGGCTACTGTCATTGATTTTCAAAGATCAGGAAAATTAAAAGCTTCTAGGAATTTGGATCCTTTGTAATGGTAAAAATTTAGGATGATGAACGAAATTTTATCTCATCTATTACTGGGGCTTTTTCTGGCTTTGCCTCCAATCTTGTTATTTTTAAGATTCTGGAATCAAAAACCGGGTTGGTTTATTTTATTGCTCCTCATTGCAATCCTGGGCTGGGTTTTACTTTATGGGTCTTTTATTTTTTACCATCAACACATCGCAGACCTAGCTGCTCAAAATAAGGAACTACCTGAAGGGTGGGGTCGTGATGGTGCCTCAGGCTTAGCCATTATGTTTTTCGGCTGGCTACTTTCTATATTCTACAGCCTTCCCTGGCTCTTAGTTTATGCACTTGCTCGGGTATCAGGCACCCGGAGAAAAAAGTCATAGTCAGTAAAATTTAAACCTAATTAGGATTCAATTTTGGCAAGAAAGAGATCGTGCAGGTTAAGTGCGGAGTCAAATCCATCCAGATCATATTGAATATTTCCAGTTTCCATGGCATCTCCTCCACCATGCCCGGTAAGATCCATCAAGAAATACTTGGTGTCGCTGTCCACTTCAATCAAGGCAGTATACAGCAGGGAGGGTTGCCCCAAAAGTTTATCGTGATAAATGTGATTGGCATCACGAGGTGCATTGATTTCCACACATAAAATAAATTCATTACCTTTGCCTCTTTGCAGGTACGGGTCCAAGGCATATTCGTGGGAAGCAGTTGCCCCACTGGTCGCGTCGGTCTCACCCGATGGATTGATTCCGGAAATTAAAGTGTACCGGTGGCGCCATAAAGGAAGTATATGATGCCTTTGGGTTCGGTACTCTTTCCATAAAGGTTTGGAGGAATAAGCTAGGGACTGTTCCAGGTAGAGAGTCTCAATCATGGTACCGTTGGTACTTTCAGCCCAAACGGCAACGGCGGGGTATTCTTTTAGCTTTTCTGGAAATTGAAGGAGCAGAGACAAGCCGGAAGCATTCTCCTCTCTGCAATCTCGAACAATAAGTTTTCGGTGCGGTGCCGGGTCCAAAAATTCAGACAAGCTTGATGTACGAACAATTTCCTTCCGGTTTCGAGATTCATAACTACCTTCAATCAGCCAGGATACCGGCGGTAAATTTTCGATGGATGCATAGAGTAAAAAGCAGGTCAGGATGGTTAAAGTAAGAAGTTGCCCGCGGAAGCCCCCCTTTCCTTTTGTGGTTTGTTTACGAAAATAAGGGATTCGGGCGGACAGGTGGAGAATGACCAAAACGATGGTGATGGCTCCTGCCAGGATGTGAATTTGGGTTGCAGAAAGAGAAAAAGGCAGGAGATATGCGATAGCTCCAGTTATCGCAAGGGCAAGAAAACTAAAAAGCAGGCCGAAGTTGACCAGGTGTCTCATGCAGGTATCAGTGAACTCTTTTGCTTGGGTTATGCATCGGCTTTGATCCATCAAACCCGATGAGTTCTTTTAACTCCTTGATATGAGATTTCCCAACTGTACGGGGAGATGCCGAATGCTTTTTGCAAAGAGCAGCGGCAAATCCGGTGGCAATCCCCATCTGGCCGCACGTATTCATCACTCTGGGGCCGCAAAGCCCAACATGGGTACAACTGAAGTTACGTCCTGCCATCATCAAATTGGATAGGTTTCTGGAGTACAAACTGCGGAATGGAATATAATAATATCCACCGGTGTGGCGGAACATTGCTGAAGAAAGAAAATCCTGTTTGGCTCCCTTTAATTTCCTTTGGAAATGTCCATCCACCTCCCGAATTTCCACAACTACAGCATCCTCAAACTCTTTCCGTTCAACGGCGTCATGCATATCATAGATATGATCTCCCATTAATCTCCGGGATTCCCGCTTTCCGCCCACAAAAGAAACCCATTTTAAGCGATCAGGTGCATATTTTGGGTTCTTCTTTGCATTGGCAAAGGAGCCAAAAATGGCACGAAGCATATGATCACGGATGGTTTCAGCATCATCAATCTGGTTTAAATCGTTGTCAGAATACTCCCAAAACCATTCACCTTTGGCAGCTACATGATTTCCTGCAACAGGCATAGCCCATGGAACCTTGGGGAAATCCTGTTTTCTTTTCGTACGCACGCTGTTCCACAGAACACTAGTCCCCATCACCCGGTTATCCGCTTCCTTGGGGCTCCATAAATCTCCATACTTATCCCAACCTTCATTGTGTTGGGAAGCGGCTTCACGACCATATCGGTAGTCCGCACCGGCCCAGTATCCAAGCCAACCATCTCCGGTTGCATCAATAAAGATTGGTGCACGAAACCTTTTAATTTTTCCGTGCTTCACCTCACGGGCTTCCACGCTAAGGATCTTATCTCCCTCTTTCTCCAAACCAAAGGCAGTATGATAGGCGAATAAATTGACCCCGGATTCTGCCATGGTCTTTTCACGTTTTTGCTGATCATCCTTTGCTTTGTAATGCCCATTCGGCCAGTGAGCCGTATCAATGGTTTTGAGAATATCGGAGCCATACCCATGAATACCGAGAGTATGGACCCGAATTTCCTGGCTGGCATTCCCACCAAAAAGGGGACGGTCCTGAATCAGGGCAACTTTCATCCCCTGAGAACGGGCAGCCAATGCCGCACCGCAACCGGAGATTCCACCCCCGACGATTACCAGATCAAAGGAGAGTTCCTCTACCTTTTCCTTGGCCCGGCCACTGACTTCATCTTTCCAGTCCGATAATTCCTTGAGGTCAGATCCCGGGAGCCGAGGGTCTGATTCTTGGGTGAAATAAATAGCATCACAACGGCCATCAAATCCAGTCAGGTCATGCAGAGAGACTTTGGTTTTACCAGCCTTTGAGATCTCTACGTTTCCTCCGGACTGCCAGTGCCAGGATTGATCGGCTTCACCGAAAGTAACCTTTAGGGGCTTGCCCTCAACCATAACCTGAAATCTTCCAGGTGATTGCCAGTCGCCTTTACACCAGTCCCGGTTTCTTACCCAGACATTCCATTTCCCCGCACTGGGTAAATTAATGGTAGTCTCCGCATCTTCGACGGGTTTGCCCATCCCATGAGCGAGCAAATAATTTCCTCCCATTTGTAAATAATGCTGAGTGTCAATTTTCCATCCCCCTGTATTGGTAAAAGAGGATGCCTCGAGCAGAACGCCTGAACGACTCAGGGCGGAGCTGGGGCGGGCACCGATTATATAGTTCGGGGTCAGGGCAGAAGTCACGCTTACTCCTCCGATTACTCGAAGAAATGATCGTCGATTAGATAAATGATTCATAGTTTTTAAGGGACCTTTCTTAAGAATAGTGGGTAAGATTTAATCAGCAATAAAAAGAGTATTGAGAAGGTAAACAGTTTGACAGTTTGGGTTAACTAGTTGGCATAAAGTACAAAATTTCTCTCCGTAAACTTGCTGAATTTAACATTAAAAATCAGCTCTTTAGCATTTTATCTCGAATATTTTAGCTGTTTCCCGAGAAAGTTGAGACAGCGGGGGTTATGCTTTGTTTGTTTACACGGCTCTGTAAGTTCTTATTAATGATCCCCCTTACCTATGAATTGTACATCAAAAGCAGCAAAATGCCACGCTCATGGCTGGTTGGACTCCCTGGCGATAAGCATGTCCGTGATTTGTGCGGTGCATTGTTTGCTAACGCCTCTACT
Source organism: Opitutales bacterium (assembly GCA_965661905.1). Taxonomy (GTDB): domain Bacteria; phylum Verrucomicrobiota; class Verrucomicrobiia; order Opitutales; family Seribacteraceae; genus Seribacter. The sequence goes on along the minus strand of CBFIFQ010000049.1, from coordinate 10,916 downwards.
GATTGCATTACTTCCTATTATATCAACCACTTTTTGGGTTCATGAAAATTTTCATCTTTGGATGGTTTTCTTGGTAGTTCCTACCACCAGTTTGGCAGTTTTTATGGGCTGCCGGAAGCACAAGGATAAGGGGGTGATTGCCTTGAGCATGACAGGGCTCGTGTTTATTCTATCCATTGCTCTTTATCAATATTCTTCCCACACAAGCCATTCATTGAATGCCCAAGGTGTGTGTCTTGCATGTGTCCAAAATAAATCCAGTGGGTATTTGAATCCGACCACCGTTTTCAACTCTCTTGGTGGCTTGCTACTTGCCATTGCCCATTACCGTAATTACAGGCTCTGCCGAAAGGCAGATTGTGATCATTCCTGAGAAGTTATACACTGGAGAAAACCTAGGTTGCAGATGATTTGTGCCTTGAATTCATGCTTAGGCATTACCTGATAATTACATGGTATGATGAGGAATATGGATGAGTATTTGATTGAACATGTCGATCCTGACGAGTTTGACAGGTGGGAGGAAGTGGACATTGAGGTCTATGCTTTCACCGAATTGGGCATGAAGGTGGCAATTAATGAAAAATATACCGGCTTGGTGTATCGTAACCAGGTGTATGATAAGTACGAGGAAGGGGATAAGCTAAAAGGATACATCACCGGCGTCCGTGAAGATGGTAGGATTGATGTCTCTTTACAGCCTGACAAAGGCAGGCATGTGCATTCGACTACAGCTGAAATCCTTAGTCACCTGCGCATGCTCGGCGGAAAATCATCATTGGGGGATAAAAGCTCCCCGGAAGAAATAAAACATGAGTTTAAG
>CBFIFQ010000049.1:0-10083 GCA_965661905.1 Opitutales bacterium | reverse complement strand
ACAGGCGATTGGCAGCCTGTACAAGCAACGCAAGATCACCATATCTGAGGACGGAATCGAACTCGTTGGATAGCGGGTTGCAAAAAAACTGAAGGCGGGGCTTGGCTGCCGTCTGAGAGTACCTGGATTTCAATAAAGATGGCTGGCAGGTAGCAAAGTCTGAATTAACTCGCTACCTTTTCTCTGTACGATTCAACTTCCCAGTTTTCAATGAACTCACGGGCTGCGTCTGTCATGTATTCAATTCCGCCAAAGGCTTCAGACAGCTTCATTACCTGCGCCCCGTCCTGGGCAAAAAGAAGAGCAAGGTTGGCATTTTTCTCGGTCTTACCTAGCCCATAGATACGATCCCCATGAATGACCACTTTTGGAGCGAACCCATGTTTGGCCCGATAGGCAACGGCCTTTTCCTGAGTCAATTCATCGGTGAATGGGAATGCCCGGGCGTAGACTAGATGGTCAGGTGTAATGGGCCCGGGAACACATTTGAAGTATCCAGAGGATTTCACATAGGCGGCATCTTCTCCAAAGATTTCCTGCATTTTTGATTCAGCCGCGGAATCTGTACTATTTTCTTGAATTCCTAAATCTTCATTGATGCCAAACTTTTCATACTCTTCCTGCAAGGGATTCATAACGCTTTTGTAGAGAGCCCGGATTTCCTTGGCCGTATCTCCTGAGATAAAAATCCCGTGATTCTTCAGCATGATGATCTTGGGAATCTTGCCATACTCTGCTTTGTACTGATCAATACGATCTTTCAGGACCATGCAAAGGGTGTATCCGGCATCAATATACTCAACCCAGAGGGCGTCTGGGAAAAGTCTTTTGCAAACGGACTCTCCATCCTTGGCACAGGTCATGCCATTTACCAAGAGGGCATGGGTATGCACCACAAATTTGGTTTCCAGTATGTTGTGCAGGGGAGCCTCGACCGATGGACGTCCTGCATCATTGAGGACAGCCTCGCCCATAAAGTTTTTGACCAATTCCTCGCGGGCTTGGGATTCTGCCGGAGTTTCGACATCATAAAGTTCATTCACTTTGGCCCGATTTAAGGTTACAAAAGTATCCTCCTGTAACCCAGCCAGGGTCGTGCCAGATGGTTTTACCCAGAGTGTGGATTCATTTTTGAAGGAAGTATTACCTCCCCCGCCTTTTACATATTCCGGAGTTCCAAATTCGTGAGAGAGTTCAACAATTATTTTGAGATCGTCCATAAAGTTTCGTTTAAAGAAAATAACCCCAATCTGCGAGGGAAAATTCACAGCTTATTTTTTGGCATCCTTTTTTATTTGGGAAACCTTGAAGGGCAGCAATCAGCTGGAGATCTTTAAAAGGTCTCCATTAGAAGTTCCAAAATCATCTTCTTTAAGGCTATGCAATTGACAGATCTGACCGGATCCTTCGGAATTGATCCAAATGATCAAATTATCAGTTCAAATTTGTATAATCGCCGTGCTTAATTCCCTGGTTTCAGCCAGGACTGAACCGGTTATTCGAAAAGAATTTAGGGAGGAAAACGGTCGTCAAGTCGAGTATATGTATATTGACGGAATTAAGGTACATGAGACCGATCCACTTAAGCAACCCCCTCCACCTGTGGTTGAGCCTAAGCCCTATGACGCTCTAGTTGCGAAGCCACCGAAAGAGGCGATTGTGCTTTTTGATGGAACCAGGCCGTCGCTCAAAAATTGGGTGTCGTCCAGAGGTGGTCCCACCAAGTGGAAACTGGTGGAAGGAGCTCTGGAGTCGGTTCGAGGTGGGGGATATCTCCTGAGTAAGCAGGAGTTTGGTTCCTGTAAATTGCATGTTGAGTTTGCGACTCCCAGTAAGGTGGTTGGAGAAGGGCAGGGTCGTGGTAATAGTGGAGTTTTTCTGATGGGACGCTATGAAGTGCAGGTCTTGGACTCATACAATAATGTTACCTATCCCGATGGCCAATGCGGTGCCTTGTACGGGAGGGCGAAGCCTCTGGTGAACGCCTGCCGGTCTCCAGGGGAATGGCAAAGTTATGATATAACTTTTCAACGCCCAAAATTTGACCAAGCTGGAAAGGTCACCCGAAAAGCCAAATTTCATGTCATCCATAATGGTCATGTCATCCATGATCACCTTGAATTATCTGGAGGGACGGGGTGGCGCGGTCCGCATGCAGTATCTGAGTATCAAAAGCATGGCGACAAGGGCCCCATCAAATTTCAGGATCATGGGAACCCGGTTCGCTTTCGAAATGTTTGGGTTGTCCCGTTAAAGGATTAAGCTTATCACAAATTTCCGCTATCTGTTGCGATTTTACCAATGAAACCTGCCTTGTTTTTAATTCTTTGCTTTTTAACGCACTTCTTTTGTCATGCTGACTCAAGAACCAAGTCTCTTAAAGGTTTACTCGTGACCGGTGGCGGACATCATGATTACGCCACGCAAAAGGAAATTCTTACCAGAGAATTGGCGAAGCGACTCCCGGTAAAGTGGGATATTCTTTTTGAAATGGACCCCCGGAGAATGAAGGGCATGCTCAGCAATGATGATTGGGCAAAGGGATATGACTTTATCTTCTACAATTTTTGTTTTGCCCGCGAAGATGATACGCAATTCATCGATAAAATCATATCCGTTCACAAAGGAGGGGTTCCCTTGATTGCCATGCACTGTGCCATGCACACATATCACCCCTACATTAAAGGGAAACCTGAAGATAAAAATTGGAATAAGATGCTTGGAGTTGTTTCCCTCGGTCACGGTCCCCATGTCCCCTACGATGTAACCATTGCTCAAGATCAGAAGGACCATCCTGTGGTTCAAGGCTTACCTCCAAAGTGGAGAACGCCCAAGGGAGAACTTTACATGGTTCCAACGGTGATGGATGGAACCCAGGTTTTAGCTCATGGAGATAACGGATCTCAGCATAAGCCACTTGAGCCTCAGGCCCTGGCCTGGGTGAAGGAAAAAGATGGTTTTAGGCTGTATGCCACCACTATGGGGCACCACAATGAAACTGTGCAAAGCAAAGAGTTTTTGGATTTTGTGGCCAATGGCATTACTTGGGTCACTCAAAAGTAGTATGTACGAGATGTAAGATTTTGGGCGGTAGTTATGTTCTTGTTTATGGGTGCGGCGATGGTTGTGGCACCCTTGGGCGATACCAATACAGAGCCTAGGAATTTAACTGAGTAAGAGCGAGAACCGGAACTATAAATCGGGGGAAAATTATGGGAATGATTTGTAGAGGTGAGCCGAAATAATGAAGGTCAGTGAATTGCGTGAAGCACCAGTTGATTTATGCCACTCAGGTTTTTGGATCTACCAAACTGCTCATGGTTTATCTCATTATCCCCATGAGCCCGGCCAATTGAAAGTTTAAAAAAATGGAATCCTTTCTCGACTCGGGTAAAGTTTTTATCAAAAAAATAGAACCTGCATGAATTTCTCTAAACTGTTCGCTCTTTGCTTCGCCCTCGTGTGTTCTGCCTATGCCCAACGGCAAGACAAACCCAATGTCATTTTATTTTTGGTCGACGACCTCGGATATACGGATCTCGGGGTAACGGGCAGCACTTTTTATGAAACCCCGCGGCTCGATGCCCTTGCCCGGAATGGTGTTTTTTTTGACAACGCCTATGCGGCCAATCCCGTTTGCTCGCCCACCCGTGCCAGTATCCTTACCGGCAAGTATCCCAGCCGTATCCGGCTGACAAACCACAGTGGAAGTATGGGAGCCAAAGGCCCTGCATATCGGCTCGACCCCCCAGTAGTCAAAGGCAACATGCCCAGCGAGGACCTCACCCTTGCGGAGGCTTTTAAGAAACATGGTTATGCCACCGCCCATGTGGGCAAGTGGCACCTCCAGGCACACCACCAAAAGGGCACCGAAAACTACCCCGAAAACCACGGGTTCGACCTCAATGTGGCTGGGCACAAAATGGGACAACCAGGCTCCTTTCTTTTCCCTTACCAAAGCAAGCAGCACCCCAGCACCAATGTACCTGGTCTCGAAGATGGTAAGCCGGGGGATTATTTAACCGATGCCCTGACCGATCACGCCATCCGCTTTATTGAAGATAAGCAGGACAGTCCCTTCTTCCTTAACTTTTGGTTTTACACCGTGCACACCCCACTCGGAGCGAAGCCAGAATTGCTCAAAAAGTATCAGGGAAAAGCAAAAAAGATGGGCTTGGACAAAAAGAAAGTTTCAGGCGTTTCGGTTCACAACAGCTTTGCCGACTCCCGTCAGGACAACCCCACCTATGCCGCGATGGTGGAAAGCCTCGATGAAAACGTGGGCCGTGTGCTCGACACTCTTCAGCGATTGAATCTGCGCGACAACACCATCCTGCTCTTCTTTTCCGACAACGGCGGGCTCTCCACCGGTTCCAGCCCATCTTCGGTCACCTCCATTCTGCCCAACAAGGCAGGCAAGGCGTGGGTCTATGAGGGGGGCATCCGCGTGCCTCTGATTATAGATGCCCCTATGCTTAAACAAAAAGGAACCACCCTGACAGAACCGGTGGTCAGTACGGACTTCTATCCCACCTTGCTCGACCTCGCCGGTCTGCCTCTCGAACCCAAGCAACATCTGGATGGCATCTCCCTCAAGCCCCTGCTCGATAGATCAAAGAATAAGCTCAAACGGGAAGCCCTCTTCTTTCATTATCCTCATTACCACCATATCAACAGCATGGGCCCATCCGGTGCGGTGCGCATGGGGGATTATAAATTGGTTATCCGTTACGAAGACTCTTCCACCGAGTTGTACAACCTTGCCAAAGACCGTGGAGAACTTACCAACCTGGCATCGCAAAGCTCAGGACTGGTCAATCGCATGAAAAAGAAGTTCGATCAGTGGATCAGCCAAACAGGTTCTCTTATGCCTACTGCCAATTTAAAATACAAGGGCTCCAAGAAAACCTCTTCCTTTTACACTCCAGCTAGGGATGCCAAAGGTATTTATGCTGAAAGCAAGCCATCTGATAACGACCTGCCTAAAGTGTTTCTCATTGGGGACTCCATTTCCATCGGCTACACCCCCGAAGTTATTCACCACTTGCGGGAGAAAGCCTTTGTCAGCCGGGCGAAAGCCAACTGTGGAGACACCAAACGCGGGCTATCCGCTCTCGACAACTGGCTGGGCAGCACCAAGTGGGACCTCATTCACTTCAATTGGGGGCTGCACGACCTTTGCTACAGGAACCCAGAGGTTAAAGCGGTGGGCAACCGGGATAAAGTAAATGGCACCCAATCCGTCCCCATTGCTCAATACAGGAAAAACCTTGAGCAACTAGTTCTTCGATTGAAGAAAACTGGAGCCAAACTGATCTGGGCATCCACCACCAAGGTCCCGCAGGGCGAAATAGGTCGATTTGCAGGCGATGAGTTGAAATACAACAAGGTTGCCCTTGAAATCATGCAAAAGCACGGAGTGGCGATCAACGACCTTCATCAGCTCAGCACCTCACTCGATGCCTCCCTATTCCGTAAAAGGGGCGATGTGCACTACACTTCACAAGGGTCTGCATTATTGGGAAAAAAAGTCGCCGATCACATCGGTAAAGCCCTCGGCATAAAAAGTAAGTAAGTCTTGAAAGAAGTACGGGGTTGCCCCCATGTCCTAAGTAAATAAAATATTTCCATGCGAGTTCCAAATCGTCTAACACTCTTCATCCTTTTATCCCTGGGTATTGTATCCGCTCTTTGCCCCCTTTGTGCAGATCCCTATGCCAAATCGGGTAACATCAAGCCAAGCATCGTCGAACTGTCTGCTGAAGAAGAAGCCAAGGTGCTTGCAGGCGTGAAAGTGCCCGAAGGGTTTGAGCTTACCCTCTACGCCCCCTGGCAGACCGCCAACTATCCTGTCTATGTCGCCGCCTCTCCCGCGGGCGATCTTTATGTATCCAGCGATGGGTGTGGTTCTCTTGGTCGTGACAAAGACAGAGGGCGGGTGCTCCGTCTACGCGATAAGGATGGAGACGGCCGGGCCGACGAAGTCACCGAATTTATCCCCTCGATCGATTCCCCTCGTGGGCTGATCTGGGATCAAGACAGGCTCTATGTACTCCACCCTCCACACCTCTCAGTCTATTACGACCGTGATGGCGATGGGATCGCCGAGGAAAACAAACGCCTGGTCGACAACATTGCCTTTGATTTTAAGGAACGGCCAGCTGACCACACCACCAACGGCCTTGATCTGGGCATTGACGGCTGGCTCTATGTATCCACCGGAGATTTTGGGTTTTACGAAGCAACCGGTAGTGATGGTCGAAAGCTTCAGGTTCGTGGTGGAGGCGTGGTCCGTGTACGTCCGGATGGCTCCGGCCTTGAGCTTTTTTCCTACGGTACCCGCAACATTTTGGCCGTACCCACAAGCCCCCTGCTCGATCTCTTTGGCCGGGACAACACCAACGACGGGGGTGGCTGGAATGTGCGCTTTCACCACTTCAGTGGATTGGATGACCATGGCTACCCCAGGCTTTATTTAAACTTTCCCGACGAAATCATCGCCCCGCTTGCCGATTACGGCGGGGGCTCCGGTTGCGGAGGTATGTACCTGCACGAACCTGGGTTTCCTGCAAAATGGAACCGCGCCCCCCTTACTTGCGACTGGGGTACCGCTGGTCTTTGGAAGCATACTGTCGAGCGTCGGGGTGCCGGCTTTGTGGAAACTTCTAAACCTGAACGGTTCATTCAGGTTCCCAGGCCCACGGATGCCGATGTCGACGGTATGAGCCGGGTATATCAGGCCAGTTGGAAAGGGCCATCCAGTTTTAGTTGGAAGGGCCCCGATCATGGCTATGTTATCCAAACCCGCCTCAAAGGCTTCACTCCCGAAGAACTCCCTGAATTTCAGAAACTTGCCGACCACAAACTCGTCGAAATTTTTGAAGGCGAAAGTCAGGTGCGTGCTCTTGCTGCCCAGCGCGTGCTCCTCCGCCGCAAACCATCCGCAGATACCACCTCCCGTTTACAATCCATTGCGGCTGATAAATCCAAAGAGCTTCGAACCCGTGCCCTCGCCCTTTTCACCCTTTCTCAGCGAGGTATTCTGTCGAAAAATGCCGCACCAGTTATCGAACAACTACATCCTCTCGCCTCCGATCCCAGCCTGTCTGCTTTGGTGATGCGTGCATTGGGAGATCTTGGGCTCGACCTTCGCACCGCTGGTAAGCCCGGTTCAGCCCCCGTCGATCTACTGCTAGCAGGGGCGAAAAGTGCTGATCTCCGTACCCGGCTCGAAGCCATTGTTTCCGCTACCCGCCAGGGCCATATGGAAGTCGCTCCGGCGATTGCCGAAAGCCTCGGGCACAGCGATGCCACCCTTGCCCATGTTGCCTACCGAGGAATTGCCCAGCTTGGAGCAGAAAAATCCGCATTTACTGTCTTTAAGGACAAACAATCTACCAATGCCCAAAAACGCGGTGCATCTCTCGCTCTGATGCGGATACACAAAAAGGATGTGGTGGATGGATTGATCCCCGAGCTTTCCGACCGAAAAAATCAACTGTTCAAGTATTCCTTCGAAATACTCGCCCGTCTTTACCACAAAGAAAAAGCCTGGGACAGAAAGCACTGGGGTGGTCGTCCCGATACCCGTGGTCCCTACTATGAGATGGTCACCTGGGAACAGTCAGGTCGTATCCTTGCCTCGCTGCGTGAAGCTCTTTGGAAGCAATCCAAAGATCAAGTGGGAGAATTTCTTGCCCTGCTCGGTGCCAACCGAATTGAGGATAACGAGACCTTGAACTCACTCATTGAATCTGCCAAGTACGACTCAAGTTTAATCCCCGTTTTATCATCCCAGCTCTCTAGTCTCAAAAACCCACCTGCAAACGGACTCGATGTTTTGGCTTCTGCTCCCGCAAAAAATAAAATGAGAGGGTATGATCTTAGTATCATCATCAAATGTTTGCTCAATGGGAAAAGCCCCAAGTATCTAGCTGCGATCATAAATAGTATTGTGGCGATAGAAGCCCAGGGCAACTGGACTGCCTTACGCCCTGCCAAAGACTTGTTCCTCAAGAACAACGGACGGATAGACGCCTATCAGACAGAGCTTGCAGAAATTGCCAGAGGTGAGCCTAAAGACAGGAAAACCTTTTGGGCATACGCTGGATTAATGGAAATTACCGGTCGTTCCAACGCCAATGCCGAGGCCAAAGCGAGCTCCAAGGACTTGATTGAGTCCGACTGGGCGGATGCTGCCCGACGGGTCGTCCTCATTAATGCGGCGGTCGATCTAAAGAACCGAAATTACGACAAACAAATCATCCAAGCCACTGCAGATCAAGACAAGGCTGTGCGTGCTGCTGCGGAGCGTGCCCTGCGGCATTTCAAGATCGATCCCAATGAAGTCGACGCCACTCCAAAAGTTTCCACCCTTTCCGTGGAAGACGCTCTGGCTCAGGTGAATGGTACCAAAGGAGTGCCTGCTCACGGGGAGGCGATATTTACCAAGGCTGCCTGCAACTCCTGCCACACCGTGAGTGAGGATGAACCCCAGAAAGGTCCCTACCTTGGTAACATTGCGGCAATCTACCCCAGAAATGAATTGGCTGAAGCCATCCTCAACCCTGGGAAATCCATCGCTCAGGGATTTGCTACCAATTTGGTCACCCTGAAAGATGGCAATGCCGTTATGGGTTTCATTACATCCGAGACCACCGATCAATTAATTATGCGGGATATGGCCAGCCAAGAGCATCAAATTGCCAAAGCAGATATTACCGAGCGCACCAAAATGCCAAACTCGATGATGCCCGCTGGTTTAATGCAATCATTTTCCATCAAAGAGTTTGCTTCTATGCTTGATTACATCGTCGACTTATCCAAAAAGTAATCTGTCAATTCCATGAAGTGCTTATTTCGAATATTTCAGTTATTATCTTTTTGTAGCTTCGTATTCCTTTCCCATGGCAATCAAAATATCTCTCAACAAGATAACAGCCTGCCTCCTACTTTCAAAGATGTTCAATATGGGCCTCATCCCAAAGAGCTGATTAATTTTTGGCAGTTTAAATCGGTTGAACCCGCAGGTATTCTTTTACAAATCCATGGGGGAGGTTGGATGGGTGGAAAAAAAGATGAAACCCTCAGGCCTCACCAAATGAAGGCAGGTTACCATATCGCCTCCATCAGTTATCCTTTGGTCAATCAAGGAGCTCAACAGCCGGCGATGCTCAATTCGGCCCTGCGGGCCGTTCAGTTTTTGCGTTTTAAGGCAAAGGAGTGGGGGGTCGATGCGAAGCGGATTGTTGCAACTGGGGGATCTGCCGGGGGATGTTCGAGTTTATTAATTGCCTTGCATGATGATATAGCGGATCCCCAAAGTTCAGATCCGGTGAAACGGTTTTCCTCTCGAATTGCCGGAGCTCAGGTAGCCGGTGCCCAAACCACCATGAATCCTTTTGTCATTAAAGAAAGAATTGGGGAGAAAACTTTTCAAAACCCGATGCCTTACAAACCATTTGGTGCTGATACCGCAGAGGACATGATGAAAGATTGGAACAAATATAAATCACTTGTCCTGCAATGTTCCCCGATTACTCATCTCTCAAAAGATGACCCTCCCTTGCACCTTTTCTACAATGTAAACCGCGAGTTTCCCACAACCAAGGGCTCCAATGGTATACACAGCCCTATCTTTGGAGAAATTTTGCTGGAGGCCTGTCAGAAGTGGGGGGTCGAATGTCACCTGCAGTACTGGGAAAAGGAAAGACCCAAACCTGCTGTATCAAGGCAGGAATTTTTAGATAAACTTTTACTTTAATTAATTCTCCCTTCCTTATTCCCGAGACTTTATTCTCGATGGAAAAGTAGAGCTCCGAGGGCTCAAGAAGGCATTGTATATTTTATCCGACTTTTTTTCGGCTACCTTTGGCTTCATCTTAAGAAAATTTATACGCACCCACCCATATTTTCGTTGCAAGAATTTCTGCAATAAAATTATCTTTGGGCAGAAATAATGCTCCCTTTTTACCAATATTTTGGTTGGCTCATCCTTCCCCTTGCCGTTGTAGCTGAACCTTTAAACTTCAATCGGGATGTCCGGCCCATTCTCTCGGAAAATTGTTTTTATTGTCATGGGGT
>CBFIFQ010000048.1:0-18029 GCA_965661905.1 Opitutales bacterium | reverse complement strand
AAGTGTTACGATCAGCCAAAACACATCGCTGAGTGCCCTTTTTGAAATCAACCACTATACATTATCTGCCGGCACTTCAATCGGGGGCTCCATAACAGGAGCTGGGGAATATTCTTATGGTACCACTGTAACCGTTAACGCAATTCCTGAAAATAATTACATATTCTCACATTGGGTTGGAGAAAACTTAGGTGACCTGAATGCTTCCTCCACCACGATCGTAATGAACCAAAACCAAGAAATTGAGGCCGTTTTTGTGGAAAAACCACCCGAACAAAAATCTTTACTTGTAACTTCCTCTCCTGACATTGCAGGTACAACTTCAGGTTCTGGGGCTTACCCGATAGGCGAAGTGGCAAACATATCCGCCACTCCCCTGGATGGGTATGAATTTTCTTATTGGGAAGGGCAAAATATTGGGGATGCAAACTCTTCTTTAACCACAGTCCGTATTGCCAATGACCAAAATATTACGGCTCACTTTCAGGCCCTTACTTACCAGATAAATATTAGCTCCAATAATGGGGGAACAGGTAAGGGAACAGGGCAGTATACACACGGATCAACCATAGCTATATCTGCAACCCCGGACTATGGATATCGCTTTACTGGTTGGAGTGGAGCCGATCTACCCAATCCCCTGCTGGATTCTTTTTCCCTGGAGGTCACCCAAGACTTAAACTTAACCGCTGCATTCACGGTCGAGGAATACATGGTTACAGTTTCTCAAAATATTCAGGGAGGTACCGTTTCAGGAGAAGGAATCTATCCTTACGGTACGACTGTATCTCTATCAGCAGACCCTTTTAACGGTTACCAGTTCCTCTATTGGTCACAAGCCGGAAACATCGTGAGTGCCGATAAAAAAATGAACCTTGTAATCGAATCAAATGCGGAAATTGCCGCCAATTTCGAGAAACTTGTAATCACTGAAATCGATGGAGTGGAAGCATTGGGTGAAGAGTGGTATGGCTCAAATTGGCTGGGGTATTTTTACTCCACAGGCACCGATTGGTCATATCACATGGATCTTGGTTGGCTCTACATGATTCCCAATGATGACGGGAGTTTATGGGCGTGGTCTCCAAAGCTTGACTGGCTATGGCTCTCACCCATTGAATTCACCCAAAACTTTGCATGGTCCAGAGATGACAATAACTGGATTTTCTTTTCTTTTGAAGCTGCCGGTGGTGCCCAAATATATCGTTACAGGAATGATAGTTGGAGCTCCTTTAACCCCAATGAGCCCCTAAGCTTAGAGGATTCGATCTTTTAATGATCCAAAGAAACCGGCTTCCGGCCTTCCAGTGCATTCTTCAATGTGGTCTCATCCGCATAAGTAATCCCAGCTCCACTGGGTAAGCCAAAACCAATACGGCTTACCTGGATATTCTGATCTCCTATGATTTCTTCCTTCAAGTAGTGGCAGGTAGCTTCTCCCTCCATATCATTGCCTAAGGCTAAAATCACTTCTTCAGTTTGCTCGTCCTGTAAGCGCTGAGCCAGAGTGGATAAATTTAATTGCTCTGGGCCGATTCCCCGGATGGGGGAAAGTTTTCCCTGTAGCACATGATACTTCCCCCGAAAAACTCCTGATCTTTCCATGGCGTACAAATCTGTGACCGACTCCACAATACAAAGCGTGGACTTCTCCCGATCTTCGGATAAGCAGATCGAGCATTCACCGGACTCGGTCAAATTACCGCAAACGGAGCAAGGCCCCAAAGAGGCAGAGGCCTTTTTGATCGCCGTGGCAAGAGCTGTGGCTTTCGCAGGTTTTTCGACCAGCAAATACAGGGCGATTTTTTCCGCGGAACGAAAGCCTAACCCAGGCAAGGACTTCAGTCCCTGAACAAGGTCATCGTAGGAGGATATCAATGTTACGGAAGTTTAAAATAAGCCGGGCATTTGCATACCCCCCGTGAGGCCACTCATGGCTTCATCATTCTTTTTCTTGGCCTGCTCGGACGCATCAACAACCGCTTGTAATATTGCCTCTGACACAAATTCAGCATCCTCCTTCAAAAACTCGGGATCAAGTTGAAGGTCTTTAAATTCTCCCTGACCTGAAACCTTGACAGTCACGGCACCCCCGCCTCCACTGACCTCAATAATTTCTTCGGATAGAAGAGCCTGAGCTTCCTCCATCTTCTTTTGCATTTTCTGAGCCTGTTTGAGTAATTTTCCTACGCCTACCATGCCTCTTATTGAAGGGGTTGAATGCCTAGCTTGCAAGCATTTCTTGGTATGCTTTTTTAAATGAATCGTAGACTGGCTGCCATCCCACTTCCTTTCGGATTAATTGACTGGAAACTTTGCGGTTCGGAGTGCCCTCCCTTTCAAGCTTATCAAAAACGGGGGCATCCAGGCCAAGGTGGTTGGCAATCCAGCCCACAATTTCCCTTCTTTCAGCCCATTCATTGTCCGAAACATTATAGATTTTGCCACGGGCCAAGGTTGTACTTTTCTTTAAAACCGCAAGGATTGCCGCAACCGCATCATCACGGTGAGTCAGGTTTAAGGTACGATCGCCCCTTCCCTTCATGGCTTCTCCTGCCTTGACTTTATCGATTAACAAATGCCTGCCCGGGCCGTATAAACCTGCCAAACGAAGAACAAAGCACTTTCGGCCCTCCGTGTTTTGGTCCATGCAAACCTCTTCCGCATCCAGCAAAACCTGCCCACGGGCAGAAACCTTTTCATGACCCGAGTCCTCATCAACCACTTCTCCACCACACTGTGGATAAACCGAGGTACTGCTAGTAAATATAAATGTGAGATCTTGCTGTGAACGAAGCCAATCCCTTACCGATTTCATTCCCTGCAAATAGGATTGCTGGTATCCCTCCAGGGTTGGAGATGAAGCACCCACACAGTTCACAACATAATCCTGCTTCCCATCCATTTGATCATGCCAGCCCCGTTCTTCAAGTTTTCCAGTCACCACACGATGGACACCCAAGTGGGTCAACGCGGATGCTGTGCCTTGATTGCGAGTGAAGGCAGAAACCTCCCAGCCTAACTCGAGGCATGAAGATGCCAGCTTCTTACCCAAGTACCCACAGCCCAGGATGGTTATTTTTTTACTCATCGGACTGGGCCTCCGGGTTCACAAAAACTAGGTTTTCTTTTTTACTCCTTGAATACATTGTCATTCCTTGCCATGGGTTTTTGGTATTATGCATATCGTTTTCATATGTTGGGGCAACATTTGTCGGTCTCCTGCCGCAGAGGCAACCTTTAGAAAATTAGTCAAGGACAGGAATCTGCAAGAACAGATTACCTGTGATTCAGCTGGCACCATTTCCCAGCATCAGGGAAACCCACCGGATTCCAGAATGCAAAAAGCCGCCAAAGAGCGAAACATTCAGACCGGAGGGACTGCCCGCATGGTATCCAGTGAAGACTTTGCCCGGGCCGATATGCTCATCACTATGGATCACTTCAATTTTTCGGAACTCTCTCATTTGGCACCGGACCAGAAAGCAAAGGATAAAATTAAACCCTTTTGCGATTTTGTCTCTGGCCCGGACACCGAGGTCCCTGATCCATACTATGGAGGAGCCCAGGGGTTTGAAAAAGTACTGGATCTCCTTGAGGATGGATGTGTACGCCTTTTGGATGAGTTGGAGAGCAAGCTCTAAAAAAACACACGATACGAGGTGAACCGAGTCCAGGAGTACGCCAGCATTGCAGAGGCAATCTCTGATAAAACCCAGGTTTCCTTTATTCCTGTAAAGGAAAAACCTGTGAGTGGAGGTTGTATAAACCAGAGTTCCAGGATTCAGTCTGCGGATGGTCGCGACTACTTCATTAAGGAAAATGATTTACATTTTGCACCGTTTTTCCAGGCAGAAGCTCAGGCCCTGGTTGAAATAAAAAAAACGCAAACCATTCGGGTCCCTGAGGTCATCACATATGGTCAAACCCCAAGCTCATCCTTCCTGGTTCTCGAATTCATCAAGGAAGGAAGCTCATCCAATTCCAGCTCCGCTCAATTGGGCCGCAATCTCGCCAAGCTTCACACGATTGAGCAAACTTTTTTCGGATGGACATTAGATAACTGCATCGGGGCAACCCCACAACCCAACCCTAAAAGTGAAAATTGGGTGGAATTTTATCGAACCCACCGCTTAGGGCACCAGTTCGAATTGGCCAAAAAGAAAAATAAAACATTTAATAAAGTGGATGAACTCCTGGATGGAATTTCCTTTTTCTTTCAGGATTACTCGCCCCACCCCTCCTTATTGCACGGTGATCTTTGGGGAGGAAATGCCTCTTTTGACTCAGCCGGCAACCCCTTCATCTTTGATCCCGCCAGTTACTACGGTGACCGGGAGGCCGACCTTGCCTTCACTTACATGTTTGGTGGGTTTTCTCCTGCTTTTTACAAGGCCTACCACGATGTGTACCCACTCGACCCAGGATTCAGCATGCGGAAATCATTATATAATTTATACCATGAGCTGAATCATTTTAATTTATTTGGCGGTGGGTATGCAAACTCTGCCCAGTCGAGTATCGATGAACTTGT
This sequence comes from Opitutales bacterium, assembly GCA_965661905.1. Classification (GTDB taxonomy): domain Bacteria; phylum Verrucomicrobiota; class Verrucomicrobiia; order Opitutales; family Seribacteraceae; genus Seribacter. The sequence continues at coordinate 13,495 of CBFIFQ010000048.1, read as the reverse complement.
AGCCCATTTTTCTTGAAAAACGACCTTCAAAAAATCCTGCACTCTGAGGAGGATATCCGGGAAAGGGTTTCCATTCTCGGTAAGGAAATTGACCTCTTCTACCAAGGTAAAGAAATCCTGCTTGTCACTCTTCTTGATGGGGCCATTGTCTTCACCGCTGACCTCATTCGAAACTTATCCATCCGCTTAAGACTGGACTGTATACGGGTCTCCAGTTACGGGGACTCCGTGGATCCCGAAACAGCACCCCGTATTCTCAGTTCTCTAAAATCAGAGGTGCAGGGCAGGCATGTGCTTCTCGTGGATGATATCCTTGACACCGGTCACACCATGGAACGGGTAAGCAAGGAAGTTTTGTCGCAGAAACCAGCGTCGGTTCGCACATGTGTATTCCTGGACAAACCAGACCGAAGGCAGAATAATTTCAGGGCGGACTGGTTTGGTTTCGCCATCCCCGATGAGTTTGTTGTAGGGTATGGGCTCGATTACGCCGGCCAGTATCGGCAACTACCCTATGTTGCTACTTTAAAACCATCGGTTTATAAACCGTAAACGACTCTCACCATGGACAAAACCACCAAGAACCCATTGCGTAAAATTTATCACTGGACTCTTTCCCTCGCGGAGAGAAAATCCGCCACGACTTGGCTGGCAGGGATATCCTTTGCTGAGGCCAGTTTCTTTCCCATTCCTCCCGATGTCCTCCTTATCCCTCTTTGCCTAGGAGCCCTCAAGAAAGCCCTTCGCTTTGCCTTAATTTGCTCCATTGCCTCGGTACTTGGTGGGCTCGCGGGGTACGGCATTGGTGCAGTGGGCTGGGATAGTTTACAACCCTACTTCTTCCAGTACGTCCCTGGCTTTACCGAAGCCAAATTCGAGCGAATTACCGAATGGTATGCGGAATGGGGCTGGCCTCTGGTCTTCCTCGCGGGGTTCTCCCCGATACCCTACAAAGTGTTTACCATAGCCAGTGGGGTTTTGAGCATGAGCCTACTTCCCTTCATTCTGGCATCGGCAGTGAGCCGCTCGGCTCGATTTTTCCTGGTGGCCATCCTGATTGCTAAATTTGGAGAGCCAATGAAGGAAAAAATTGATAAACACTTCAACCTCCTGGCCTTTGCTTTTGCCGTCCTCCTGGTTGGCGGCTTTGCTCTTTTAAAAAGCCTGACCAGTCACGGTTAAAACAAGCTGAGGATCCCGCCTCACCCGAATTTTAAATATCCGCTACCAGGAACAAAAAACTAGCCACTCTGCTCGGTACTCAACCTCTCCATATACTCCGAGACATTGCAGGTTAACATCCGGGTTTTGCTTGGAGATACTTCCAGTACTTTGGTAACCACTTTGTCCAAAAAGGACCGGTCGTGACTTACAATAATGGCGGTCCCATCAAATAAATTCAGTGCTTCCTGCAGGACTTCCTTACTCCTGATATCAAGGTGATTGGTTGGCTCGTCCATGATCAGAAAGTTGCAGGGTTTCATGAGCAACTTGGCCAAGGCCACCCGGTTTCTTTCCCCTCCGGATAAGACCGAAGTCTTTTTAAACACATCATTCCCACTAAACAACAAAGCACCCAAGGCTGCACGCGGGTTTGCATCCGGGTTATCATGCAGGGAGGATTCAACTTCAGCCAGCACCTCATTTTCAGGATTTAACTCCTCGGCCTGGTGCTGGGCGAAATAACCGATCACCGTATTGACCCCTACATCCCGGGTGCCCGCCTGGAAAGGTTCCACCCCTGCCAGAATACGCACCAGGGTTGATTTACCGGCACCGTTTACCCCCACCACCGCGATACGGTCCCCCTTTTCAATCCGTAAATCCAACCCGTCAAAGACACGCAAATCGTCATAGGACTTCTCCAAGCCTTCCAGTTCCACCACTTTATGGCTCGCTGGAGGAGAAGGCGGAAAGCGAAAATAGATCTTCTTTTCCTCCGCTTCAGGTTTGATGATTTCCATTTTCTCCAATGCCTTGATTCGGCTTTGTACCATGGCCGCCTTTTTGATGTTGGAGCGAAACCGGTTGATAAATTCTTTCTCCTTTTGAATTTCTTTTTTTTGATTCACCGATGCCTTCCTCTGGCGTTCCAGCCTGGCCGCACTCTCTTTTAGATAAAAGGTGTAGTTCCCTTTGTAACTGTTAAGGGTGCCTAATTTCAACTCGATGGTTCTTTCCGTAACCGACTCCAGAAAGGCACGGTCGTGGGAGATCAGTAAAATCGCCCCCTGGTAGTTTCGAAGGTAATGCTCCAGCCAGTGCTGGGAAATAATATCCAAATGATTCGTCGGCTCATCCAGAATTAATAAGGAGGGACTTTGCAGAAGCAGTTTGCCCAGGGCAATCCGCATCTGCCACCCTCCGGAAAATTCATCCACCTGCCGGTCCATATCGGCAACGGAAAAACCCATCCCCATCATGATCTTTTCAATCCGGGCATTCATTTTTTCCGGTTCAAAAGAAGCCAGTTGTTCCTCCCAGGCTCCCATCTGGTCAATTAAGTCATAAAACTCCTCGGTGTCAGGGTCCATTTCCCCAAGACGGGTTTCAGCCTCATCCAAAGTCTGTTTTAAATCAACAGCTCCAGCAAAGGCAGATAATGCTTCCTCCCTCAGCGTATGGCCCTCGACCGATATTCCATCCTGAGGCAAATAACCAACTGTGGCATAATCGGGTTTTTGGATCTCCCCTTCATCCGGTTCCACCTCCCCCATTAACATCCTCAGCAATGTTGTCTTCCCAGAACCATTTGAACCCACGAGTGCAATACGGTCGCGTGCCCCAATCGTTTCGGAAATATGATTAAAAATTTTCTTATGCCCGAAGGCTAAATTCACTTCTTTGATAAAAATCATTCAGGTTTTTTATAGAGATTTTTCTAAACTTGGGCAATGAGATTACCTTTGTTATGCTTCCAAGGAATGAATAAATCTCCATCGGTAAAGGTAAGGTGTCTCCATCGACTCTTCACCTTGTTTGCCTGCCTGTCCCTCTCTCACTGCGGGATTCCAGATATCACTAACCAAGAGGTTTTGGAAGAGGCAAAAGCGGAGGCAATCTCTCTGAGCAGTCTCGATCGCAAACTCATGTATGGCATGATCCAGTTATATGTAGACCAGACCGATGCCCCTTACACGGGCTGGGTGAAAGAGGAATATTCTAACGAAACCATGAAGAGACTTGGTTATTTGGAGGATGGACAAAAAGAAGGCACCTGGCTTTCATGGCACTCCAACGGTCAACTTGAATCTCAAATAAACTGGCACAATGATCACTATTCTGGACACTTCCAGGTATGGTATCCCCATGGCCAGGTCAAGGCACTTGGGCAGACAAAAGAGGGAGAGGTGGACGGGAAATGGGTAGACTTCTACCAGTCCGGGATCCAAGCATCGGAATCATGGAGTCAGGTGGGGTTGGCGGTTTCCGCCTTGGTTTGGACCCCCGATGGTCAACCTTGCAAAAAAACAGACCTAAAGGAGGGCAATGGAACGGTTTATCAATATGAAGAAAATGGAAGCGTCCTAAAAGTCACCCGTTTCCAAAATGGTATTGGCACTCTATTGGGGCCTTAACTTCTTGAGGTCCCGGGTTACCTCCTGCCCCATATCAAAGTATAGAGTAGGCAGTGCATTGCCATCCGTATCAAAAAACCTCCATTCACCATTCTGCATACCCTCAAAGTAGGCTCCTTTCACTCTTAGCACGCCCTCGGGCCACCACTCCTGATAAGTACCATGCCACTTATCATCTTTCATCCAGCCTTTTTTTTGCATCCCTCCACTTTCATACCACACCGTGTAAGGACCGTGCTTTTTGCCGCCAAGGTAGTGGCTTTCCCGTTTTACAGTCCCATCCTCAAAAGTTTCTTTTTTGATCCCGCTAAAACCTTTGTCGACAAGGGGAGTTGCGGGCAAAGAGAAAGGTTCGCCTAAACCCAATGGTACTGTTTCCTCTTCGCTAAGATCAAACCTTGAAAGGTCCCTATTTTTTTCTTCCTTACTTTTCACTAAAGAATGAGTAGGTACAATTGCTCTGCCTTTATCCAGCCGAAGAGTTTCCCCAGCTTTTCCCTCGATTCCCTTGTCTTCAGAGGCTGGGTCAATTGTTAACAACAAAGGTCCTTCCGCTTCGCCTATCTTTTCCTCAAAGACCAGGTCAGGGGGTCCTTCGGTACTCTTGATCATCGAGGGGAGAGGTTGTGCTTCCTTGGAAATAACTCCTTGCAGCACATCCGTATCAACAGGCTTTGGATGCGTTTTATTATCTAATGGTTCCTTATCGTCACTGCAAGAAAGCAGCAAAACCGAAAGGAACACCAAAAAGTGAAAAATGAAAGTCATATACCCCGCTTATTTTGGAATTGAATCAAAGCAACTTCGCTAAGCTAAAATAAGAGTGCCCGGGGAGGGACTTGAACCCTCACGCCATTACTGGCAGCGGATTTTAAGTCCGCAGCGTCTACCATTCCGCCACCCGGGCAACTTATAGTATTTCATAACAAAAAATTTGCGGGAATCGAGCAAATTGTAAGTCTCTTAATCACTTAATTGAAGAGATTGCGAAACATGCAGGAAAATTTGATTCTTTTTAGCTATATTTAAAATGAATCCTTGCCCTGCTTTAATGATTCTGCACAAAATCAGAACCTGCCCTGTAAATTGCCCTATGAATGAAAAAATACTTGTTGTTGATGATGAGGAATCCATCCTTAAAGGAATTAACTTAAACCTGGGACGCTCCTTGGATATTACCACGGCCAACGGCCCGGAGGAAGCATTTCAAAAAGTAAGCGAAGATGGCCCTTTTGCCGTCGTTGTGTCAGATATGCGAATGCCCGGGATGGATGGAGCCACGATGATGAGAGAGATCAAGGAAAAACAACCTGACACGATTTGTATACTTCTAACCGGTCATGCTGATTTTGAATTTGGTGGCTCCCAGGCCTTACAATCAGGACAATTATTTAAAATCTTAAACAAGCCCTGCCCTCCAGATACCTTAAAAGCTACGATCGAAAATGCTTTGGCTTTCCGGACCCAAGAGAAACCTCAGGAAGAAAAGCCGCCCGACTTTGTTCTTTAGCTTTACGGGGTCTGACCTGGTCAGTACTACGCTCGTAATTTTTTGAGCGAGAAATAGCTTAAGCACAAACCAAGCACGAACATCGCTGCGGCGGTGCCTCCGATCAGGGACTGAAAGCCGTAACTTTCAACCATAAAGCCCAAGGCAAGCATAGGCATCAAAATCATCAAGAGTGCGGGAAGCAAAGCAAACTTGAAACCTACCTTACTGGCTTTCAGAAATACCACAAAGGTAAGGAGGGCCAAGGCGGCGAGCAATTGGTTGGTTGCCCCGAAGAGGGGCCATATCGCTTTCCATGCGGGCTGCATAGTTCCATCCGCACCTGGGAATTGCTGAAAGACTAAAATACCTGGCAACACCAAGGCCATCAAGGTCCCGCCAAACCGACTTGCCTGATTTCTCCAGGCCAGCAATTCCTCGATTAAAAAGCGGGTAAGCCGGGTACAGGTATCGAGCGTGGTTAGCAAAAATGTACTGATGGCAAGCATGGCAAACTCTGCACCCAAAGAAACGGGAATACCCACGGCAGCAAAAAACTTGGCGGCCCCTGCCGCGAAAATCCCCACAGGCGTCCCCCCCGCCTCCCTTTCACTCAAAGTTAATACCGCCACGCAACCCATGGCAAAAACAGCCAGGACCCCTTCGACCAGCATGCCCCCGTAACTGATTCTGCGGACATCACTCTCCTTTATGATCTGCTTGGATGTTGTACCACTGGAAACAATACTGTGAAACCCGCTACAAGCCCCACAGGCGACGGTAATGAAGAGAAAAGGCACCAGCATACCCAGCTTTTCAGATTCCCACCCTGTAAAAGCTGGCATCTGTATGGTTTCCCCCGCCATGAGCATGCCCACCACCCCGAGTAATAAAATCGCATACAAAAAGCCTGCGCTTAAAAAATCCCGGGGTTGCAAAAGTAAACCAACAGGTAAAACCGCCGCAACAAAGCAATAGATTAATGTGGCCCACACCCATACCTCTTTCCCCATCTCAATCATCGGAAAAAAGTGTCCCACCGCAAGACCGGCAAAAGTAAGTGGAAAAAAGATCAGGGCTAACTGCCCCAAAGAAAATCTTTGACTTCTCATCAAGAGCCCAAACACCACCGCCACTACAATAAACCAACCTGATGCCGTGGCCACTGCGGGTTGTTTGGTGAAAGTATTCGCGGTCAGATCCAGGAAAACCACAATCACATAGATCAAGGCTAATATCACAAAGAGCATAAAGATTCGCCCCACTCCATCTCCAACCAAACTTTTCATGGTGTCTGCAATCGATCGGCCTCCATTGCGCACAGACATCAGAGTGCTCCCAAAATCATGAACTCCCCCCACGAGAATCGCTCCGATAAGAATCCACACCCAAGTGGGACCCCAGCCAAAATACATGGCGGCTAATATCGGCCCAACAATCGGCCCCGCTCCGGCAATGGAAGAAAAGTGATGCCCAAATAAAACCGATGCCCGGGTGGGCGAGTAATCCACTCCATCTTCTTTTTCCACTGCAGGGGTTGCAACCCCATCATCAAGTTGACAACGCCGGGACAAAAAATTGCCGTAAAATCGATAGGCTAAGAAACAGATCAAGCAACTTGAAAGAAGAATGAAGGCAAGCATGAAGAAAAGTAATGGAAGACCCTCTTGAAATTTGCAAGTTAGGAACGATCAATCTGTATCAGTGAGCGACAGGTAACATGTATCATTATTATAAGCATATATAATTCGACTTACGATCAGGTAGGGTTAGAGTAAGGGGTAGATTTTTGTTAAATCATCATTTTTTTTACCATGAAAACTATTACAACCGCATTCATCGGATTTTTATTTACTTTTATTTTCTCCCTTCAGGCGGATCCTTCTCCTCAAGACTCTTGGTATTTGGATCGGGAAGTAAAACTTCCTGAGATGCCGGGCTTCCGGAAACCTTTGGGTATCACAATCGACTCAACTGGCAAATCCTATGTGGTCGATCAGAGTAATCATACCATTACCGTGTGGGATCAAAATGGAACTTTCCTTCGCAGGTTTGGCACTCATGGCTCAGGAGACGGCCAATTGTCAAGCCCGGCCGATATTGAAATAACCCAAAATGAAATTTATGTGGTGGATCGGGATAACCATCGTATTCAAGTCTTTGATAAAAATGGGACTTACCTTAGAAAATGGGGAAGTCACGGGACTGGGCAGGGAGAAATTAGAAGCCCACGATCTATCACTTTAAGTTTTAACGGTTCCGTGGTGGATGAAGTCTTTGTTGCAGATTGGGATAATCACGGTGTTCAGGTTTATGATGCCAATGGGACTTTTAAGAGGTTTATCGGAGGCAATGGTAGTGCAGACCATCAATTTCAATATGTATCTGGCGTCGCAATTGGCCCCGATAGTCTTCTCTATGTATCCTCCAGAAATCAGAACAAAATTAAAGTCTTTGAAACCAATGGTACTTATGTGCGCTCATTTGCAACCATAGCTCACCCTTCTGACATTGATTTCTTCGGAGATAAGCTCGCCGTTGGTAATAACGAATACAACACAGTCAAAATTTTTGATAAAAACGGAACCGAGCTTGGATCCATTGGATCCAGTGGCGACTCCAGTGCCCCAGGGGAATTCAAGGAGTCATATGGTCTTTCCTATGCACCCAACGGTGAATTACATGTGGCCGATCACCACAACCATCGCATCCAGGTATTCGATAGCAATAACAGTTACCTTCGAAGTTATGGCATGTATGGACAGGCAGGCGTTGGTCCGTACAGCTTTCAAATCACCCCGGAAAATACATTTTTAATTTCAGATGTGGAGCGTCATCGAGTTTTCGAAATCGATGAGAATGGATCTTTTCTTCGCATGATTGCCACGCATCAAAATCTTTCCGGCTATGGTGTAAATAATCCCCGCTCCGCCTTTCTGGCCTCTGACAACCGGGTTTACATTGCCGACACCAGCCATAATCGCATTCAAGTGTATGAACGCAACGGCACTTTCGTACGGATTTTTGGAACAAGTGGGAGCAGCGATGGTAATTTCAACCAGCCCTACGCAGTTATTGTTTCCCCCGAACTTGAAGTTTTTGTGGCCGACTACAACAACCACCGGGTTCAGGTATTCGATACCAACGGTACTTTTCTCCGGAAATTTGGTAGCTACGGCACCTTGGAAGGTCAGATGAGTCATGTCTACAACATCGCATTTTCAGATGAGGGAAACATCATGGTGGGCGATTGGAACAACAAGAGAATCATCCACTTCACCAAAGCCGGTGAGTTCATAAAGCATTTCAGCACCCAGGAACACCCGAGATTTGTTAAAGACATCCCTCATGGCTTAACTGCCGTTTCCAGGGACAGCAGGATGGAACTCTATGACGCCAATGGTGACAGGCTGAAAAGGTGGGTCAAGCAGGGAGGAAGCAGCTCCGCTTTTGACACCTATCCGGATGGCACCATTGCCTGGCTCGATTACGATCATGACAAGATCCTTTTTTACAAACCAGCATACCGCACGGTTCGTCCTTCCCAGTCCAAAGAAATTCCTCTTCCTCAGGTCCTGGGCGTTGTCCAACCTAATAACTCCAACCACCTGCAGGTAACCTACCGAATAGATGACCCGGACAGTGCCAAAGTGGAAGCCAAAATGATTGCCTTCATCGACGGCGGCAATGACATCTCCAAAGTCATCATCCCCACCACCTTTGTTGGGTCCACCGTGGGCAAACTCGATAACAATGTCAGCACCAACCAGGATCACAATATCACCTGGAATGTGGGGGCAGACTGGAGCGTGGGCTTTGGGGAACTGGAAGTGGCCATCATGGCAAAAGATGACCGCAACCTCCTCAACCTGCACTTCCTCACCCTGCCCGGCACCGATGACAACGCCACCGAGTTAATCATTAATCGTGCCCCCATCACGGATGCTGACTTACTCGACCTTTGGTATTGGCTGCTTGCCTCCGGAGAACAAGGAATTGTGTTTAATCCGGAAACATCATCGATTGACAAGCCGGCACCCGATACCAGCACATCCTCTTTTGATCCCTCGAGCCACAGCAATATTGCCCTCTGGTTCGATGCGAGTGAATCGCAGTCACTCACGCTCTCCGGAGACACGGTTACCCAATGGAATGATAAGAGTGGAAACGACAGGCATGCCCTTGCTGAAAGTGGCACTCCCAAGCTTTCCGGCACTGGCGGCATCAATGGCTTGCCTTACATCCAATTTAGGCGGGATAGTGGTGAGGACTACCTTCAGGTTTCAGGCAGCGAATTCTTCGCCAGGCACATGTTTTTCATTTGCCGTAGCCCCACCGAAAACTGGTCGAATTACGGAGGCATTTTGGGCCACCAAAGTGGGAGGAATTCAAACTTCTTATTTCAATCTGGAAACAAAGGGTTCCACTCCAACCAAAACCCTTTATTTGTCTCTAGAAATGGTCAAAGCTTGGACTCAGGCAATGACTTTGATTTAGCCGTCATCAACCAGTTTATGATTCTTGAAATCCTGGTAAATGAAAATGACACCTCCGCGAAGTCAAATTACAAGATTGGCAGGAATGACAATTATACTACCGATTTTGATGTTATTGAAATCCTAGCCTTCGAATACGAGCTGGGGGGGGAGCGTGAGGATGTCCTGCAATACCTCTCCTACAGGTCCGGCATTTCCATTTCGGGACAGGCCCTTGTTCAAGGTGCCCAAACCACCTCCATCGGACGGGCTTATCTCTTTGACAAGATGAACCTGCGGGAAGCATCTCCCCATGAAGTAACCCGGGCAAAAAATGGGTCCGTTCCTGGTACCACCAACCAGTTCACCCCCACCCTTCAAGTCGGTCCGGGGGACCGCCCAAATAAGGTAAACGAGTATGGCTTTGATACGGGCTCCACTTCAGGTGTGTGGGTGACCCCGAAGTGATCCGGTTTTTTTGAAAGACATCGACACTTCGCCCAACAGGAAAATATGAGATCATTTCCTCTGCGGATTTCCCCACCCATGCTCAATCGCATGCAATCCTTAGTCGTGGGCTTACTCCTTGCCTCCCCGGCTTTTGTATTTGGTCAGTACACCCTGGAGCAAAAGTCAGAGCCCGGAGGCCTATTCACCTCATCCTCTGAAAACTACAACAGTGGCACGGCAGTACAAACCCGTGCGATATCGGCTCAGGTTAACGATTTCATTTTCACGCACTGGACCATAAACAATGTCCGGCAAAATGATGCCAAGGGCCAGGCTTTGCACAGCCTAAACTTCCCCATTACTGAAAACACTGTGGCTATCGCCCATTACCTCAATAAAGAGATGGATACGGATGGGGATGGCATACCCGACTGGATAGAAATCAAAAACACCGGCAATTTATCCTCCACAGCGCAAACCGATGCGGATGGAGATGGTATTTCCCTGAGAGATGAAGTACGCCTTGGGCTCAACCCCTCCATCGATGATAATATCAGCCAGGGCGGTATATCCATTCGCCGGTCTGGCCGGGTATTGGTTAACTTTGGCGGTGCCAAAAAACTTACCCTTCAGAGTCACCCTATTGGTTTGGTCACTTCCTCTGTTAGCCTATTGGAAAACAACGCAACCTTCGAGACCGACTCCCTCAACGGGTTGTCAAATGGATATTATTTTTCTCACTGGGAGGTAAACGGAGTACGATATTCTGACAACAAAGGCGTGGGTTTGCCCCAGGTATCCCAGACCATGAATGAGGACAAAGTGATCGTGGCTAAATACATCCACGAAAATCAGGATTCGGACAACGACCAGATCCCAGACTGGTATGAGTCTCACTATCTTGGGACCTTGGACCAAAATCAATCATCTGACTCCGATGGGGATGGTTTCTCCTTGGGCGAAGAACTCAAGCTTGGGCTCAGCTCGGTGATTGATGACAACATTTCTGAGGGCGGTATCTCCGTCCGTCGATCAGCCAAGGTATTTGTAAACCTTGGCGGTGCCAGCAAGGTCACCCTCCAAAGCACCCCCCCTGGCTTGGTCAGCTCCAGCCTTACCTACCCCGAAATCAATTCCACTTACACCACCCCCTCCTTAAGCGGCTTGCAAAACGGCTATTACTTTTCCCACTGGGAGGTAAATGGGGTCCGCCAGGCAGACTCCACTGGGCTCGGCCTTAACCAGGTGACTCAAAAACTCACCAGCGACAAAAGTTTCATTGCCAAGTACTACCCCGAAGACGAAGACCTCGACCAGGATGGTATACCCGACTGGTTTGAGTGGCACGAACAGGGGAACCTCGACCTCAATGGCACCTCGGACCCGGACGGGGATGGTTTTACCCTGGCCGAGGAAAACAAACTCGGGCTTAGCTCCCTTATTTTTGATCAGATTACAGAAGGCAGCATTTCGGCCCGCAGGTCCAAGACTCACTCCTATGTCCGCGACCCCAACGACCCCACCGATTCCGACGGGGACGGCCTGACTGACTCGGAAGAAATTCAACTGGGCACCAATACCAGAAAAGTCGACACCGATGGGGATGGGTTTTCCGATCCCGATGAAATATCCGATGGCACCAACCCCCTCCTTGCCTCCTCTTTCCGCAATGTCGCCCCTATCGGCCTTATGAGTTTATCCCCTCTCCAGGTCGAGGAGAACCAACCGGTGGATACCCATGTGGGCAAGGTTCAAGGCTTGGACCCCAACGATCCCCAGGGCACCGGACCCTATCTTTTCACATTTGTGGATGGCAACGGCTCCCGAGACAATCAACTTTTCAACCTCACACCCGATGGGGCCCTATCCACGGCCACCGTTTTTGATTACGAAGCCCTTATCCAGGAGTTTGGTGATGCCAACCGCACCATCCGGGTCCGGGTCAGCGACAGCGAGAACCTGTTTTTTGAAGACTCCCTTCAGGTCACGGTCATCAATGTAGTGGAAGATTTTGATCAGGACGGGATCGAGGACAGCATCGACCCCGATGATGATAACGACGGCTTCAGCGACATCTTGGAAACGGAATTGGGCACTGACCCGCTCAACCCTGCCTCCATCCCCAACCAGGCTCCTACATCTCTTGCTCTCTCCTCCCTGGAATTCCCTGAAAACCTCCCCCCCCTTAGTGTGATCGGTGAGTTCAATGCATCCGATCCCGACAAAGGAGCAAACTTTAAGTACCACCTTGTTACGGGTAAAGGCTCCACAGATAACCCACTCTTCCGAATCGATATCAATGGATCTCTGTCAACTGCCATCCCTTTCGATTTTGAAACCAACGCAAGCACCTATTCCATTCGCGTAAAAGTTAGCGATGAGTGGAATGCCACCTTCGAGAAAAGTTTCACCCTTGAACTCATCGACATCGATGAAATCTCCCCGACTCTCACCCTCCTTGCCGATGCCAACATCACCATCATAACCGGTGCCCCCTTTACCGACCCCGGTGCCAAGTGGTCAGACGACCGTGATGGCAACGGTATTGTTTATGCCTCCCCCTCCGACTTTGATGCCACCCAGGCAGGCAAGTACACCCTCCGCTACCAATACCAAGACCAAGCAGGTAACCCTGCCGGGGAAGTCACCCGAACCCTTACCGTAGAAGACCCCACCCTGCCCCTTGTGCGCACCCTCCCTGCCCAGCTTGAACAAAATCAATCTCTTCTCTTGCAGGCAGAACTCATCACCTCCGGCGGGCTCAACCTTATGGAGGTCGGGATAGAACTGGGCACACGCCCATCCCTGTCCGATGGCAGCCTTTACCCATTCAAGCATGCATCGGATAGCAACGGTACCTTCTCCACCTTTTTAGCAAATTACCCCACAGGGGAAAGGCTGTTCTACCGGGCCTATGCCCTCAACCCACTGGGGATTACCCGTGGAGCAACCCGCAAGATTTCCTTAGCCCACAACCTGTCCCCCGACACTTGGTGGACTGGAGCCACGGTGCACGAAGGAGGGTGGCGTACCCTTGACTGGTTTGGCTCCTTCCTGCTCACCGCGGAAGACCGCTGGGTATATCATGCTGATCTGGGCTGGGTTTATTTACTCTCCGACCAGCAGGGGGGCCTGTGGTTATGGAAAGAAGGCCTCGATTGGGTATGGACATCCCCGTCCGCCTCCCCTTTTTATTGGATGGATTCCTCCTCGGACTGGCTCTACCCCCTCCATCTCAAGGCGAACCTGCAAATCTTTTGGGATTATTCCGCCGAAAAAGCCATTCGCTTGCTTTAATTTCAAACTCGCCTGCCCCCGGCACATTGGAATGCCACCGTTATTGGCATTTTAGATGCAGAATATGCATGGATAAAATAAATGGAATAAGATAATATTTGGTGTAGACTATTAAGGTCCTCTAATTATCCTAATGTATTGTATTTCTATCAAAATGCTTCTTTAATTAACATAAAAGCAAAGACTACTTTAAGTACCAACGATCA